>CAYTRM010000226.1:0-5051 GCA_964440225.1 uncultured Thermoleophilia bacterium
GTGGCGTACCACTCTCGATACCAGCTCTCGAAGTCGCCGTCGGTGATGCGCCCGGCGGTGGCGAGGCACTCGCCGAGATCGGCCTCGCCCGCGTAGATCGCCGACATGGTGCGCCGCAGCTCGAACGCGAACTCGGGGTCGGAGAAGACGAGCTCCGGCGCCGGCGACGGCGACGCGCTCGGCGCGGGCGACGCGACGCCGGAGGTGGTTCCTCCGCAGGCCGCGGCGACGAGCGCCAGCGCCCCCAGAGCGAGGAGGACAAGCGACGCGACCAGCGAGTTCCTGTGGTTCATGCGACTCCCTCCGACCCTTAGACTATCGGCATCGGACGCTCGCGCTTGACGGGTACCGGATCGCACGGGTCCCCTGCAGCACGGTGGCTCAGCCGCGGAGCCGGGCGTAGACCCGGCGGGTGCAGTGCGTGTCCACCCCGTGTCGCTCACCCAGCCTGAGGATAGCGCCGCCGAACAGATCGCCCTCGTGGCGGCGCCCGGCCTCCACGTCACGCTGCAACGACGTCTTCGTGGCGAAGGGGAAGGCCCGCGCCTTGGCGAGAGCCGCCTCCGTTGCGTCCGCCGGCAGGTCCACCCCCTCGCGCGCCGCGATCCCCAGCACCTCGCTCATGATGCCGACGACGTCCCTCATCGCGCCCGCGTCGGCCAGGACCTCCCCGACCGCCTGCCCGCTCGACGCCGTCACGAGCCCGAACGCGGAGATGAACAGGAACTTCTCCCAGATGACCGGCCGGGGGTCGTCGAACCAGCGGTAGTCGATGGACGACGCTTCCAGCAGCCGCAGGAACGCCTCAGGTGCGTCGCCGGGGTGCGCGGGGTCCGCACCGAGGAAGACCCGCCCGGGGTCACCCACCTGCTTCACCAGGCCGGGGCGCTCGAGATGGGTGCCGACCAGCGCGCACGCCGGCAGGACGGAGCCGGCGGACACCACGCGCCGGACCCGCTCGCAGACGTCCACGCCGTTGAGCAACGGGACGACCACGGTGCCCGCGTGGGAGTGAGCGGCGATCTGCCGCGCGGCGTCATCGAGGTCGTAGCTCTTGACGCACAGCAGCACGACGTCCGGTACGGGCGCCTCCGCCGGCGCGCCGACCGCCGAGGCCGGCCTGCAGGAGATCCGCTCGCCGGCCGCGTCCAGCGTCAGACCGCCATCTTGCAGGGCGGCGAGATGCTCACCCCTCGCGAGGAAGTGCACCTGCCAGCCCGGCGCCAGCCCGCCGGCGACCGCGGCGGCGATCCTGCCGCCGAAGTAGCCGCCCACACCGCCCACGCCGAGGACCGTCAGGTGCCGAACGTCGCCGCCTGCCGCCACCGACCCTCCCATCATCGAGACGCGCCACCATGGATGGGCTCAGACTGTACCACCGGCGGACGCCGCACCGAGCCCGTGGGAGTGACGGTCGGAAGCGTCGAAGGCCCGTCGTCAGCCGCGGAGTGGCGCCATGAAGTGGTGAAGTGGCGCCCCCGGCTGGAATCGAACCAGCGACACCAGGTTTAGGAAACCTGTGCTCTATCCACTGAGCTACGAGGGCATTGTGCCGATTTGCAGGGATTTTTCCTCTGCGACGACTCGGCAAGAATACCAGAGTTGCTATAGAGTTGCTAAATCCGCAGGGAAACGCAGGGAAATGCGGCGACGAGGGTGATCCTGCTCCCGCCCCGACGACCGAGCGGGGCGCCCGCACTCCGATCGCATGACAGGCTCGCCAGGGAGGACCCATGCACCCCGCTGTACCCGTCGACCCCGCCGCGGCCGACGCCGCGACCCAGGACTGGCTGAGCGGGCTCTGCCGGCGCACCGACGAGCTCCTCTGGGACAGCTACCGGTTCGCGATGGGCGCGCCCGGCGCGCCCTGGCCGCGGGTCATGTTCCCGCAGAAGGGCCAGGTGCGGCGGGTCAGCGAGCAGGAGGCGCGCTTCGCCTTCGTCGCCGCGCTACTGGCCGAGTCAGGCTCCGAGCCGTGGGCGTTCGCGGCCGAGGTGCCGACGCGGCTCTCCTACCGCTTCGCGCACCGCGGCACCGGTGAGAAGGCGCAGAAGGCGCTCACCGACCTCGCCCTCTACCGTCACGGCCACGACGAGCCGGCTCTGGCCGTCGAGTTCAAGTCGGGCGGGCGCTCCGGCAGGTCCGAGCTCGACGAGAGCATCCGCAAGGATGTCGCCAAGATCCTCGCCGAGCAGCCGGACGCGCTCTGGTTCCACGTCGTGCGCAGCGCCAACAGCGAGACACTCTCCGGACTCCTGCGCACCCTGGACGAGGCGATCTCGCGCCTCAGCAGCCCCGCGCGGCTGAGCGACTACCTCGCGGCAGGCAAGATGGTCGAGCCGCGCGCCAAGCAGATCGCCTTCCACGTCTGCGTGCTCAACCCCGACATTGCGGCGTCCATCCATCGCGTGCTCGACTACGTGCCCGGCAAGCCGAAGCAAGACTTCTTCACCGTCGACGTCGCGGCGACGCGCGACTCACTGGAGATCGCCGACGGGCAGGGCTGGGGCGTGTTTCGCGGCTCGCCCCCGCAAAGCGCCTGAGTGCGTGACACGCGGACCGTAGCCCAGGGAGCGGCGCAGCCCCGGGACCGAGAACCTGCGGACCGGCGACACGCCGCCGCCGGCGCTCCACAAGCGCTTGCGTGCGTGGGCCGACAATCGGGCTGGGGTCCGGGTCGTGTTGGAAGAGTGCGGACCCGACGTACTGTCCCGAGCCCGGGCGGGCGTCGCGGCCGGCGGCTCGGCCATGCCGGAGCCGCAGATCCGGAGCCTCCGGGGGGCCGCGAGGTGGCGGCGCGACTCGCTTGAGTCGCTGCCGGCCGAGTCCTGACCGCGCGTCCGCGGCGGACGGCCCGATCCTCTGCGTCGGCCGCGGCCGCACTTGCCGCCGGGCACCATCAGCGCCGCCCCCGCCTCGGGGCGGCGCCTGAAGCCGAGGCCTCCTCTCCCTCCGACGCCGGATGCCTCCCCCTACAGGGGCAGGCCACCGGGTCGAGGTTCCTCCTCCAGTTGACCCCAGGTTCCACCCGCCGGGTGACGACCGCGGCCGGGCGTCGCCGTAGGCTCTCCCCAGGCAACGCTCTCAAGGGGAAAGGAACCCACCATGACCATCGACGCCACCACACCAGCGCTCGCGAGACCCCGCCTCGACGTGGGGCTCTCCTTCAAAGGCGGCTGGAACGCCTTCACCGCAGATATCGTCCCGCTCCTCGTGGGCGGCCTGATCGCCGGCCTCCTCTCGATCGTCACGCTGGGGATCCTCGCCGGCCCTCTGTTCGCCGGGCTCTACAGCATGGTCGTCGGCAGGATCCGCGACGGCCGCCCTGCCCAGATCGGCGACGTGTTCTCCTGCATGGATCGCTTCTGGGGCTTCCTCTGGGCGGCGATCGTGCTGGTCGTGCTGATCGGGCTCGCCTCCCTGACCATCGTCGGCGGCGTGCTGCTCACGACCATCTGGCTGTACGTGTTCCCGTTCATGGTCGACCGCAAGATGGGCCTGACCGAAGCGATGACCGCGAGCTACCACCAGGTCGTGGACAACGGCTTCTGGGAGCACCTCGCCCTGGTCGTGGTCTTCATCGCCATCGGCGCGGTGGCCAACGGCTGGCTCGCGATCCTCTCGACGCCCTTCACGATCGCCGTCACCGCCGCCGCCTACTTCGTCACCAGCGGCCGCGGCGACCTGGTCGAACAGCGGTAGCCGCGCGGCGGGACGCCGGCCACGACCGCGACCGTGTCGCAGACGCCAGCCTGATCCACCACCGCAGGCGCGGACGGGCCCGAGGAGGCGCTACGCCTCCTCGGGCGCCACACGGTCGCCACCCAGGAAACTGCTTGCCTTTTGGTCTCCTGGGAAATAGTGGCAGGAGACGAAGGGAGCGAGTGTGACGGAGCAGCTGGTCAGTGTCCAGGCGATCATCGACGCCGATGATCTGCCCTGCTTCGCCCTCGACCGCGAACTGCGCTACACCGCCTTCAACCGGGCGCACGCGGCCGTCATGCGCGAGCTCTACGGCGCCGAGATCGCCCTCGGCGGCCGCCTTCCCGACTACCAGACCGTAGCCGCCGACCGCGAGGCCGCCGTCGCCAACTCGGAACGAGTGCTCGCCGGCGAGCGCGTCGTCGCCGGCGCCTTCTCCGGCGACGAGGGCCGGCGGCGCTACTTCGACATCGTGCACACGCCGCTCACTGACGACGCCGGGGCCGTCGTCGGCATCGTCGTCCGTGCCCAGGACGTCAACAGGTCCTACGGGAGCGACAGGCGGTACGGCCTCCTGTTCGAGAACAGCCTCGAGGGCTTCGCCTACTGCCGCATGCTCTACGACGACGAGGGCCTGCCGGTCGACTGGGTCTACCTGGCGGCGAACCCGGCCTTCGAGCGACTCACCGGCCTCACTGACGTCGTCGGCAAGCGTGCCACCGAGGTCCTGCCGACGATCAAGACGGAGGCGCCGGGACTCTTGGAGCTCTACGGCACCGTCGCCCGGACCGGCGAGCCGGCCGAGTTCGACGTCGATTTCAAGCCACTGGGCACCTGGCTGCACCTCAAGGTGACCCGGCCGGAGGCCGAGCACTTCGTGGCGGTGTTCGACGACCGCACGGAGAGCAGGCGCGCCGAGGCGCAGTTGCGCGCGAGCGAGGAGAAGTTCCGCGCCCTGGCCGAGGCCGTCCCGCAGATCGTCTGGATGACGGGGCCTGACGGCAAGAACACGTACTTCAACCAGCAGTGGGTGGACTACACGGGGATGACGCTGGAGGAGAGCTACGGCGACGGCTGGAACATCCCCTTCCACCCCGACGACCGGCAGCGCGCCTGGGACGCCTGGCAGCGCGCCACACAGGACGTCGCGCCCTACTCGCTCGAGTGCCGGCTGCGGCGCGCCGACGGCGCCTACCGCTGGTGGCTCGTCCGTGGCGCGCCACTGCGTGACGAGAGCGGGACGATCCTCAAATGGTTCGGCACCTGCACCGACATCGAGGACATCAAGCGGGGTGAGCAGGAGCTGCAGCAGTCACGCGCGCTCCTGCAGGCGGCGATGGACCGGAGCC
>CAYTRM010000227.1:0-5050 GCA_964440225.1 uncultured Thermoleophilia bacterium
TCCGTCGGCTGCACGAGCACGGCGCCGGCGCCGTCGCCGAAGAGCACACAGGTGCCGCGGTCCTCCCAGTCGACCATCTTGCTGAGCACCTCGGCGCCGACGACGAGGACGTTGGAGTAGATGTTGGCGGAGACGAACGCCGTGGCGATCGCGAGGCCGTACACGAAGCCGGTGCAGCCGGCCTGCACGTCGAAGGCGCCGGCCTTGGTCGCGCCTATCTTCTCGGCCACGATCGACGCCGTGGCCGGCATGATGTGGTCCGGCGAGATCGTCGTGACGATGACGAGGTCGAGCTCGTCTGCGGCGAACCCGGCCGACTCGAGGCAGCGGCGCGCGGCGATCTCTCCCAGGTCGCTCGCCGCCTGGTCGACCCGGGCGATGCGGCGCTCGCGGATGCCGGTCCGGGTGAGGATCCACTCGTCCGAGGTGTCGAGGAACTGGCTGATCTCGTCGTTGGTGAGCACGCGCTCGGGCACGTACACGCCGAGAGCGCTGATGCGCGCCCCGCGCACGAGGCCGCGACGGAGGCCGATCACAGCTTCGCCCGTCCCGCGGCAACGGCCGCCGCGTCGACGATCGCGAACATGAGCTCCCCGCGGCACGCCAGCTGGCCGTCGACGGTCGCCTTGACCTTGGCGCGGCCGACCGGGCCGTGGACGGCGACGATCTCGGCCTCGAGTCGGAGCGTGTCGCCGGGCTTGCAGACACGCTTGAAGCGGACCTTGTCGATGCCGGCGAAGAGGCCGACCTTGCCGCCGCCCGGGCCCGCATCGGCCGCCGGTGGGGCGTCGGCCGCCACGTCGTCAGCGGCCGCAGCTGTGGCCGCCGCGATCGTCGCCGTCTGGGCGAGGGCCTCGACGATGAGCACGCCGGGCATCACCGGGTTGCCGGGGAAGTGCCCGGCGAACCAGTAGTCGTCGTCGCGGAGCGTGCGGGTCGCTACGCAGCGCACGCCTTCAACGCCGTCGACGACTTCGTCGACGAGCAGGAAGGGCGGCCGATGCGGAAGCAGTCCGAGGACCTGATCGTGCGAGAGATTCACAGCGTCTCCAGTTCTCTGGAGCGACGCAGGTGCCGGCGCTCGAGCTGGATGATGACGGCGGCGGCGGCGATGCCGGCGCCGATGACGTTCTTGACGGGGATGGTGCGGCCGCCCGGCAGCGGGATGCGGCCGAGCGTCTCGTCGAGCCTGTCCAGCGCGTCGTTGACGGCTCGACCGAACGGCCTCGGCGAACCGGGGGCCGGCTCGGCCGCGACCGCCGCCATGACCCGATCGGCGAACCCCGGCGGCGTGGCCAGCTCGAGCCGGCCCCACTCGGCCAGCGCTCCGCGCACCGCGCCCGTCTGGGCGAGCTCCGTGGCGCAGTCCGGGCAGAAGCTCAGGTGAGCTTGGAGCTCAGCGACCTCGAGGTAGCCCATCTCGCCGTCGATGTACTCGTTGATGCGCTCGCGGAAGTAGCTGCAGTCCATCAGCGAGCGCTCCGCGTGGCGGCGCCGGCGGGGCCCGTGCCGGGCCCGGCGCCCTCCGCCCGCAACCGCAACCGCAGCGATGCGCGCCCGCGATGCACCATCACCTTGACCGTGCCCAGTGGCCGGCCGGTGAGGTCGGCGATCTCCTGGTACGGCAACCCGTAGACGTCGCGGAGCACCGTAGGCACGCGGTAGTCCTCGGGGAGGTCCCGCAGGGCCGACGTGAGCGTCGCCGGCGTCACGCCCTCGCCCAGCTCCGGCGTGGAGTCGTCGACGAGATCGGGCACCTCGACCGGCTCGGGACGGCGCTTCTCGCGGCGCTGGTAGTCGATGGTCGACGAGAGCGCGAGCCGGAACAGCCACGTCGAGAAGGCCGCCTCGGCGCGGTACTGCGGCAGCTTGCGGTAGCAGCGGAGGAAGGCCTCCTGAGCCGCGTCTTCGGCATCGGTGTGGTTGCCGAGCACGTTGTACGCCACTGAATAGACCATGCCCTGATAGCGCTCCACGATCAGTTTGAAGGCGTCCGCGTCGCCCCCGGCCGCGCGCCGGACCTCTGCGGGCGTAGGGTCGGGCAACGCTGCCCACTTGTGGAGGTTAGACGACGTCACGGGACCGGGAGTTACAGCCGCATCGCGCCGGGCATCGCGTGCGCCCGCGCCGGCGCGCGTCGATGAACAGCCCGCGAAGAGCGCGCGGCGGAGTGGGATGACGAGTCGTGGTTCCTGAGTGAGGGTGCGTTCACGAGCGTTCCAGTCTACACCCGCCTCGCGCAACGACCCCTCGGGCGCGGCAACGCCTGCGGCCGCAGGAGAGCGCCCGAGCCGTCGCGGATCAGGCGCCGCAGCCTGCTAGACCCTCGAAGTCTGGTCCGCCAGCGAATCGCTCACCAGGCGTGTGAGCCGCTCGTCCTGCTCCGCCGTCAGCGCGAAGGCGCGGTCTTCGGCAAGGAGGCCGGCGAGCCGCGTGCGGACGCGCTCCTTGAGCGTCGTGGCGCCGTCGGCCGCCCAGCGATCGTGCACCGCGTGGTCGAGCAGCGCCGGCGTCCAGAACTCCCGGTGGTGCCGGCGCGTGTACCTGGTCGCCAGGTGATTGCCGCCGGGTCCGGCGGCCTTGATCTCGTTCATGGCGAGCGCGTAGTCGTCCACCGGGATCTCCCGCATGAACTGGCGCGCGTAGCCCACGAGTTCGTCGCCGAGCACGATCGACTCGTAGGAGCTCTGCAGCCCCGACTCGAGGTAGCCGACGTCGTGCAGCAGCGTCGCGCGGGAGAGCGAGCCATAGGCCATGCTCAGCGCGGCCTCGGCGCTCCACTGCTCGTCCAGGGTCTTCGAGTCCGACATCCCCGCATACGAGAAGCTCGGCAGTCCGTAGTGGCGGGCCATGTCCGTGCCGACCTGCTGGGCCAGCAGCGCATCGGGCGCCACGTACGGATCGGTCATGGTGCGCATGTCCATGGCGCCGGCGCCGACGCCGTAGACGAACGGCGCCCCCTTGCGTACGTGCTGGTGCAGCACCAGTCCGCTCAGCGTCTCGGCGTTGCCGACGAGCATCGCGGCGGTGATGCTCCGCGGGCAGGTGGCGCCCATGTTGGGGGCCGGCGCGTAGATGAGGGGGATGAGGAGCTCCGCGCAGCCGATGACCTTGGTCAGAGCGTCCGGGTCGTGCATCAGCGGCGGTGACGGCATCGCGTAGATGCCGAAGCTGTCGCGCTCACCGGCCAGCGCCGCCATCTCCTGCATCCGAGCGAGCACGCTGCCGTCGCGCGGCGCCACCAGCAGCGGCTTGCGGGTGCCGCGCAGCATCGCGACCACCTGGACGAGGTCGTCGATCTCCCGGGGAGCATCCTCGGGCAGACCCATGCTCATGACGAAGTCGATGTTGGGGAGCTTCTCGCAGAGCGCCGCCATGCCCTCGACGTCGGCGCGGCGGGCGCGGCGGCGTTCGCGGGTGTCGGGGTCGCAGACGTAGAGCACGTCGGAGCCGGTGCCGTAGTAGATCTCGCCGTCGCGGAGGATGAGCGGCTCGGTGTCGCCGCCGCGTGGCTTCAGGAGCCACTCGCGCGGCGCCGTCCGAAGCGCCTCGTCGACGAGCCGCGCCGGGATGCGGACCCGCCGCTCGTCGACCTCGGCGCCGGCGGCGCGGAAGAGCTCGAGTGCAGGCTCGTAGCGAACGTCGACGCCGACACCCGCGAGCAGTTCGAGAGTGGCCTCGTGCAGGCGACGGCACTCGGCCTCGCTCCAGAGTGTGAGTACTGCCTTCGACATGCTGCGGCTCCTCTCGCCTTCCTGACTGAGGGGTCAACCTATCACGAGCACGAAATGGTATGTCAAGCAGGTACGTGACATCGCTACTCTTCACAAGTGAACGCAGAACACTGTAAGATGCGCCAAGTAACCTCTCTCGCCCCAGGGGGTCGCATGGATGGGAGTACGTCGAAGACGCCGGTTCCCGGCGAGCCGGTCTTCGCGCCGTTCGGTGATGAGAACGCCTGTATCGAATGGCTCTGGACCACGCTGTACGCGCCCGACGGCGCCAGCACCGTCTGTCGCCGCTGCCGCACCGTGCGCCGCTTCCACCGCGTCTCGCGCCGGCGTGCGTACGCCTGCGACCACTGCGGCACACAGGTGTATCCCACAGCCGGCACCTTCATGCAGGGCTCCGGTCTGAACGTGGCCACCTGGTTCACTGCGGCGACGCTCGTCGCCGACAGCGAAGGCGGCGTAGCCCCGCGCGTCCTTGCCGACGAGCTGGGCGTGAGCTACAAGACGGCGCTGCGCATGAAGCGGAAACTGGAGGATGCCGCGGCGGGCAGCCCCGACGCCTCACTGCTCGAGCGCTTGTGGCGAGACGCGGGCGGCTCCGGCGGGAGCTTCAGCGCCGGCGCGCCCGCTCGCGACCGGTCATCGCGCGCCCGGGAGAACATCCGCGCCGCGGCCTGCCGTGCGTTCGCCGCGCGCGGCCCGTCGGCGACCCGGATAGCCGACATCGCCCGGGAGGCCGGCGTGTCGAGCGCGATCATCCACTACTACTACAAGTCCAAGGATGAGGTGCTCCTCGCGGCCCTGCAGTGGGCCAACGAGCACACGAGCCGCCGGCTCGCGAAGCTGCGCGACGAGACGGACGATCCTGTGGATCTGCTGCGCCGGACGATCGACCTCGCCGTGCCCACCGAGGGGGTGCTGCGTGACGAGTATCTGCTGTGGATCGAGACCTGGGCGCGCGTGCGACTGCACCCCAAGCTCCTGGCCGAGTGCGTGGCCATGTCTGCACGCTGGACCGGGTTCTTTCAGGAGCTCGTGGAAGAAGGCGAGGCGGCCGGGGTCTTTGACCCCATCGCCCCGGCCGAGGAGATCGCCGAGCGCATGGTCGCGCTCTCGGACGGCCTCAGCTTCCGCTCCGCGATCGGCTACACCGGCATGCACGAGCAGCGCGTCCGGGAACTGCTCGTGAGCTTCGCCGCCGAGCAACTCCGCGTACCGGCCGGCGAGCTGGCGGGGCGCTGACGATCCCGGTCCGAGCACGGAAGGGGCGGCGGCGCCTGCGCGCCGCCGCCCCCCGCGGACTCGCTTGTTCGGTGGCG
>CAYTRM010000228.1:0-5049 GCA_964440225.1 uncultured Thermoleophilia bacterium
AAGCCATCGTCGAGGGGCTCCAGAGCATCGTCGGACCGGATGCCGTCGTCACCGACGAGCGCATCCTCATCGAGAGCAGCGTCGACAACTTCCGCAAGCTGCAGAACATCTTCGACGTGCACACCATGCCCGTCCCGGCCGCCATCGTCCTGCCGAAGGACACCCAGCAGGTCGCAGAGATCCTGCGCTTCGCGGACAAGAACCTCGTGAACGTCATCCCTCGCACCGGAGCCACGGCGACCGAAGGCGGTCTCGAGAGCGCGGTCGCGGACTCGGTCATCATCGACGGGTCGGCCATGAACAAGGTCGTGAGCATCGACGCCTACAACATGCAGGCGACCGCGCAGTGCGGCGTGCCCCTGCAGGTGCTCGAGGATCTCGCCCGGGAGCAGGGCCTCACGACCGGGCACTCTCCGCAGTCCAAGCCCGTCGCCCACATGGGCGGTCTCGTGGCGACGCGCAGCATCGGCCAGTTCTCCACGCTCTACGGCGGCATCGAGGACATGGTGGTCGGCCTCGAGGCGGTCTTCCCCGGCGGCCAGGTCACGAGGATCAAGAACGTGCCCCGGCGGGCGGCCGGCCCCGACATCCGCCACGTCGTCATCGGCAACGAGGGCGCCCTCTGCTTCATCACCGAGGTGACAGTCAAGCTGTTCCCGTACTTCCCCGAGAACAACGCGTTCCTGGGCTGGACGCTCAAGGACATGAAGACCGGCTTCGAGGTTCTCCGTGACGTCATGGTGAACGGGTACAAGCCGTCGGTGGCGCGTGTGTACGACCCCGGCGACGCCGGCCTCCACTTCTCCCACTTCACCGCCGAAGACGACTGCGTCCTGCTCTTCATGGCCGAAGGCACCGCGGGGATCGCAAAGGCGACCGTCGAGGGCATCGCCGAGATCGTCGCGCAGCACCCGGAGTGCACCCCGGTCGACAGCGCCTACATCGAGACCTGGTTCAACGACCTCTGCTGGGACGCGAGCAAGATAACCGCGGAGGACGAGCGCATCCGCCAGACCCGCAACGTGAACCGCACGACCGAGATCTCCGCCGACTGGAGCTCGATCAACGACATCTACCAGACGGCGAAGGCACGCATCCTCGCCGAGATCCCCGACATCACGATGATGGGCGGCCACTCCTCCCACAGTTACATCAACGGCACCAACATGTACTTCAACTACTTCTTCAACGTGGTCGGCGTCGGCCCGGAGGAGGAGACGGACAAGTACTACCTGCCGATCATCGGCATCATCTGCGAGGAGACGCTCAAGCGAGGCGGATCGATCGTCCACCACCACGGCATCGGCAAGGCGCGGGCTCCGTGGATCAAGGACGAGTACGGGTCCTCCTACTACGTCCTCGAGACGTTGAAGAAGGCCTTCGACCCGAACGGCGTCATGAACGTGGGGACGATCTTCCCGAAGTGAGCGCGATGCGCATACTGGCGTCGTTCAAGATCACGCCCGACTACGAGGCGCTGCGCCCCGCGGACTGGACTGCGGATGCGGCGGACGGCCCGGAGACCCGGTACGTCCGCCGCATCCTCAACTGCTTCGACGAGAGCGCCCTGGAGCTGGCGCTGCGGCTGACGGAGGCGCTCGACGGCCATGCCGTGGCGGCGGAACTCGGAGCCCTGTCCATCGGCGGCCCGGAGGCGGACGGCCACCTGAAGACCCTCCAGGCGCTGGGCTACCGGCGCACCACACGAGTTGACGCCGGCGCCGCCCTGGACTTCGCCCCCGGCGTCAGCGCGGCGCTCATCGCCGCTTTCGTACGGCGGGTAGACCGGAGCGACCTGCTTCTGCTGGGCTCTCGTAGCGGCCCGGGCGACAGTGGCATCGTCCCGTTCCTCGTCGCCGAAAGGCTTGGCTGGCCCTGCCTGCCGCAGGTCACCGACGTCGAGGCGCTGCCAAACGGCCGTGTGCGCGCGACCTCGGCTGCGGACGACGGTCTGGTGCGAGCGACGCTCCGGCTCCCTTGCGTTCTGGCCGTCGGCAACGCCGCCGTCTCCCACCTGCGCGTGCCGACGCTGACGCAGAGGCTCGCCTGCCGGGACAGACCCCTCGACGTCGTGGGTGCGGCCGCGCTGGAAGTGGACGTCGCGGCCGGGCTCCTGCGCGAGGCGGGACCGGCGAGCCTCGAGGTGATCGACCGCTCCCGACCCGGCGTCGTCGTCGGCGGCGCGACACCGCGCGAGAAGGCGCAGGCCCTCTACGAGGAACACCTCAAGCCACTACTGGAGATGCTGTGAGAGTCCTCGCGGTGCTTGACGGCACATCCGACGCCGCAGAGCGCCGAGCGCGCGCGCTCGGCGACTTCCTGAGCGACGGGCTCACCGGCGACTCCTGCCACGAGACCCTCGTCGTCTATCACGACCAACGCGACCGGGAGAGACTCGTGGCGCTGGCCCCGACGCGCGACCTTCGCCTCATCCGGGTGCCCGCCCGCCGACCCGACGGGGTGGTCGAGAGCCTGACCGCGGCGGCTCGGGCGACGGATGCCGGGCTCTTCCTCTTCCCCGGGGATGACGCAGGGACGGAGCTCGCGGCTCGCCTCGCCGCCCGCACCGGCGGAGCCGTTCTGACGCAGGCGCTGTCGGTCGAGGCGGCGGCAGACCGCCTGATCTGCCGCCGGAATGTGTACTCGGCGCATATGGTCGGCCGCTACGACCTCTCCGGCAGCCCCTCGTGCGTCACCACGGACGCCTCGTGGGACGGCGCCGGCTGGGCGCCGCCCGCCGAGCACCGTGTCGTCGCCGACACTGACGAATCGGCCGGAGCCGACAAGCCGGCCTTCGACGACGTGGAGCTCCTGGAGCATCCCGCCGCCTCCGACCTTGCGGAGAGTCGCTTCCTGGTCGTCGCCGGCAACGGGGCCGGGACGCGGGAGGGCGTTGACCGGATCGAGAGGGCCGCGCGGCGCATGGGCGCCGAGTTCGGCGTCACCCGGCCGGTCGCCATGAGCGCCCTCGCACCCCTCGACCGGTTGATCGGCGTCTCGGGCGCCCGCTCCGCCCCGGCGCTTTGCGTCACCGCCGGGGCCTACGGCGCCCCGGCCTTCTTCTGGGGCATCGAGAAGGCGGGGTTCATCGTCGCGATCACCATTGACGAAGCAGCGCCCATCGCAGGCAACGCGGATGCTGTCGTCATCGACGATGCGGTGAGCGTCGTGGAAGAGCTCGCGGAGATCGTGGTCGCCGCACGAAGGCGCGGCTGACGCCGAAGCCGCCCTGCTTAGGCTTCGGCCGGGGCCGCCGGGCGCTCGGCGCTCTGAGCCGCGAGCAGCTCGTCCGGCGGGATGTGACACATGTAGGTGTGCCCGTCGGCTGCCTCCTGGAACGGCGGAACCTCGTTCACGCAGATGTCGCCGAGGCTGCGATGGCAGCGTGTGTGGAAGCGGCAGCCGGTCGGTGGGTCGCTCAGGCTCGGCATGCTGCCGTGCAGCGGGATGCGCTGCTGCTCGATGTCGAAGTCGAGCTTCGGGATCGACGAGAGCAGCGCCTCCGTGTAGGGGTGGTGCGGTGGGCTGAAGACCTGCTCGGCGGACCCCACCTCGATGAGTTCGGCAAGGTACATGACGCCGATGCGGTCGGAGATGTAGCGCACCACGGCGAGGTCGTGGCTGATGAAGACGTACGACACCCGGTCCCTGGTCTGCAGCTCGACGAGGAGATTGAGGATGCTCGCCTGCACCGAGACGTCGAGCGCGGATGCCGGCTCGTCGCAGACGACCAGGGTCGGGTCGCCGGCGAAGGCGCGAGCGATCGCGATGCGCTGCTTCTGGCCGCCCGAGAGGTCGGTCGGCTTCTGCAGCAGGAAGCGCGGCTCCACGCGCACGTCCGCCGAGAGCTTGTCCACCTTGGCGCGCACGGAGGCGCCTCCGCCCAGCTTGCGCACGGCGCGGGTCAGGATCGCGCGCGTGCTCCATGCGGGGTTGAGCGTGGAGTCCGGATTCTGGAAGACCATCTGGATGGCGCGAAGCGCATCCTGCGAGCGCCGTCCGGCGGTGGACCGCAGTTCGTTGCCCTCGAACGTGACCGTGCCGGAGTCGGCGGCGATGAGGCCGGTGACGCACTTCGCCAGCGTGGTCTTGCCGCTGCCGGACTCGCCGACCAAGCCGAATGTCTCGCCGCGCTTGAGGCTGAGGGAGATCTCGTGCACCGCGGTCAGCCGCTTGCGCCCATCCTTGAAGGTCCGGCTGACGTTGTCGATCTCAAGCACGTCTCCCTCGGTGCCACCCCTCGCCTCCAGGCTCGTCGCGAGCACGGGGGTCAGGCGTGGCATGTCGGCGACGTGCGTGGAGAAGTAGCAGCGCGCGTGGCGCGCGCCCTCGCCGACCGGGTTGGCGTGGTGGGGGGAGTAGGCGGCGGGGTCGGCCGGCATGGCCTCGGCCTCAGCGGCGCCCTTCGAGCCCGCGTCGCCGGGCCAAGCGAAGAGATCGGGCTCGCGACGCACGCACACGGGCTTGGCCATGGGGCAGCGCGCGGAGTAGACGCAGCCCTCCAGCGGCTCGCCCAGAGCCGGGAGCGTGCCCGGGATCGTCTCCAGCGCCGCGTCGGTCTTGTTCATGCCGAAGCGCGGCACACAGCGCATAAGGCCCATCGTGTACGGGTGTCGCGGATCGGTGAAGATGTCTCGCGCCGGCCCCTCCTCCACGAGCCGCCCGGCGTAGAGCACGCCGACGCGCTCGCAGAGTCGCCTCACCAGCCCGAGATTGTGGGTGATCAGCAGGATCGCCGCATTGATGCGGCCGCGCAGCTCCTCGATGAGGTCGAGGATCTCGGCCTCCACCGTGGCGTCCAGACCGGTCGTGGGCTCGTCGAGGATCAGCAGGCGCGGGTTGACCGACAGCGCCATGGCGATGACGACGCGCTGCTGCTGGCCTCCGGACAGCTCGAACGGATAGCGGCGCAGCGTGGCGACCGGATCCGGTATGGCCACGCGCTCGAGGCTCTCACGGGCGCGCTCCAGAGCCGTGGCCTTGTCCACGCTCTCGTGGTAGCGATACACCTCGGCGAGCTGGTCGCCGATGCGCATCGCGGGGCTGAGC
>CAYTRM010000229.1:0-5029 GCA_964440225.1 uncultured Thermoleophilia bacterium
CTGACGCTCGTAGCGGACGCCGCTGACGCCGGTCGCCGAGACGACGGCGCCGTTCTCGACGCGCGCCGCGCGCGGCGCGCGTCGCACGGCGTCGGCGTCGTAGTAGTAGCCCTTTGGCTTGCGCACGAAGTGGAACAGCAGTTCGTGCACGGTGCGCAGGCGGTCGCGGCTGGTGTCGGGCCCTCCCTTGACCTTGTGCCACACCACGCTGTTGCGCAGCGTCCAGCCCTGGTCGTCGGTCAGGTGGAAGGCGACGCGCCACGGGATTCCCAGCAGGCGCTTGTCGCGGAAGGTGTCACCCAGGTTCAGCCACAGCGACCCGGTGGGGCGCAGCACGCGCCACAGCTCCGAGGTGACGGCGCCGAGTGCGGCGACGTACTCCTGCCAGGTGTCCTCCGCGCCGATACCGCCGCCGGCGTAGCGCCGGTGGCCGTAGTAGGGCGGGCTGGTGACGACGCAGTCGACGGCGTCGCCGGGGAAGAGGCGGAGGGTCTCGGCCGCGTCGCCGCACAAGAACAGGGGATCGGCGACGTGGTCGCCGTCGCTGGGGGCGGCGAGGTATGTGCGGACGCCGGCCCGGACGCCTGGGGCGCCGAGGGCGCTCACGTCGACAGCACCCGCCGGTAGATCGTCTCGTAGTCGGCGACCATGCGCGCGACCGTGAACCGCTCCTCGACGGTGCGGCGGCAGGCCGCAGGGTCGATCTCGCCGACCCGGTCCACCGCCGCCACGAACGCATCGAAGTCGTCCACCACGAAGCCGGTCACGCCGTCGTCCACGACCTCCGGCACCGAGCCCTGGCGCAGCGCCACGACGGGCGTGCCGCACGCCATCGCCTCGATCATCACCAGGCCGAACGGCTCCGGCCAGGTGATGGGGAAGACGAAGGCGTGAGCGTGGGCGAAGAGCTCGCGCTTGCGCGCGTCGCTGACCTCGCCCTCGTAGACGACCCGGTCGCCGTCGATGTGCGGCGCGACCATCGTCTCGAAGTACTCGCGGTACGGCTCCTGCAGCACACCGGCCATGATCAGCCGCCGTCCGGCGCGCCTGGCCGCCTCGATGCTGAGGTGGAAGCCCTTGGCCTCGCAGACGCGGCCGAAGGCGAGCAGGTAGTCGTCCTTCTCGGGCGTGTACGGCCACTGCTCGACGGCGATGGCGTTGTAGGCGAGCCCGGCCCAATCCATGCCGGGCGGCGCCATCGACTGCTGGTACTCACTGATGCCGATGTAGCCGACCTCGCGTTTGAACTGCTCGTAGAAGCCGTAGGCGGCGGCGTCGAAGGCGCAGTGGACGGTGTGCACCATGGGCGTCGCCAGGTAGCGGCTGAAGGCGACGGCGATGAAGCCGGAGTGGTCGTGGATGAGGTCGAACTCGCCCGCCTCGATGTCGGCGAAGGCGAAGGAGGTGTGGCGGGCGTCGTAGCTGGTCTGGCCGAGCACCTCGGGCATCTGCGCCGGGAAGAGTGCGCAGAGGCCGGCGGCGGTGTGCGAGTCGCCGGTCGCGTACAGGCGCACCTCGTGCCCGCCGGCGGTGAGCCCATCACAGAGTTGCTGGACCACCCACTCCGTGCCGCCGTAGCCGGCGGGCGGGACGGTGATCCACGGCGGTGCGAGCTGGGCGATCCTCATCGCTTCATCCTATACGACGGGTGACGGTGGCCGACAGGGCGGGGGCGGCGGGGCGCGTGGCCCGACGGAGGGGCTCCGGGGCGCCGCAGGCGCCTCTCATGAGCTCGGGCCGACGTGCCGATGTGTGGCGGGACACTGGTATCGTAGAAGAGACCGGCGCCCAGAGGCGGCTGCGAAGGGTAGAGTGACGGCGATGATCCTGTATCTGGACTGCTCCAGCGGCGTGAGCGGCGACATGCTGGTCGCCACGCTGCTCTCGCTGGCCGGGTCGAACGAAGCCGACCCCGGCCCGCTCGAGGACGTCCTGCGGCCGGCGCTGGCCGCCGCCGGCATCGACCCGCGGCTCGTGCAGATCGAGGACGCGCGCCGCGGCGGCGTGGCGGCGCTCTCCTTCAGAGTGGCGGACCAGCCCGGCTTCGCCACCTTCGACGAGCTCATCATGTCGCTGTACGCATCCGATCTGGAGCAGCCGGTCGCCGACGCCGTGGCCGCGATCGCCGAGCACATGGCGGCGGCGGAGGCCGAGGTGCACGGGCGCGATGCGGAGCATCTGCACGAACTCAGCGACGTGGACACCGCCGTGGACCTCATCTGCGCGGTGACGCTGCTCCAGAAGCTCGCACCCGAGCGCGTCGTCGCCTCACCGCCGGCGCTCGGCGATGGCGAGGTCGAGACGGCGCACGGCCGGCTGAGCGTGCCCGCTCCGGCCGTGCTCGCGCTGCTCGCGGGTCTGCCGACGGCCGGGGGCGCGCCCGCCGTGCCGGCGGGCGGCACGCCGGCCGCCCCGCTCGGCGAGCTCACCACGCCGACGGGGGCCGCCCTCCTCTCGCACTTCGCCGAGGCCTTCGGAGGCGTGCCGGCCGGGCGCGTCGAGCGTGTCGGGTACGGGGCCGGCCGCCGTGAGGTGCCCGGCCGGCCCAACGTGCTGCGCGCCGTGCTCGTCGACCCGGCCGCCGTGCCGGACGACGACGAGGCCGCCGGCCTTGCTACGGTGCTCGCCGCGGCTGCGCCCGCTCCGGGCTCCGGTCCCGGAGATCATGTGGTCCTCGAGGCCAACATCGACGACATGACCCCGGAACTGCTGGCGCACGCCGCCGACGCGCTGCGCGAGGCCGGCGCTCTCGACGTCTGGATCACCCAGACGCTCATGAAGAAGGGCCGGCCCGGCGTCGTGCTCCACGTGCTGGCCGGCGCCGCCGAGAGCGAGCTCCTGGCCGGCGTTGTCTTCGCCGAGACCTCCACCTTTGGTCTGCGCGTCCTCCCCTGCGGCCGCCTGTACGCGGAGGAGCGCCGCGAGAGCGTCAGGATCGGCAAGCTCAAGGTGCACGTGCGCCTCAGCTTCGTCGACGGCAAGCTTGCCACCGTCTCGCCCGAGTACGAGGACGTCCGCCGTGTGGCGGCAGCCGTCGGTCGGCCCGCGCGGGTCGTCTACGAGGCCGCGCAGTCGGTCGCGCGAAGCCGCTTCAGCGGGTCCTGACGGATCCGCCCGGCTCTCTGCGAGGATCGCGGACCGCTCGCCTTTCGTCGCGCCTGCCGGACTCCCCCTGACGAAATTGACCCGTTTACACACGCGCTAGTACAATCCGTCACAAGGTGCCGGGAGTTTGCGCCACGGCGCACGGCGGCCGGCGCCGCCAGCGAAACGCGCGGGAATGTGGAGAACAAAGGAGGACGCGTTGAGTTCCATCGTTCGCAAGTCCCCGGTGCCGAGCGACATCGAGATCGCCCAGGCCGCCACCATGAAGCCCATCCAGGAGATCGCCGCCAAGGTCGGCATCCTGGACGATGAGCTCGAGCTCTACGGCCGCTACAAGGCCAAGATCGACTACATGGCCCTGCTCGACCGCCTCAAGGACAAGCCCGACGGCAAGATCATCAACGTCACGGCGATCACGCCGACGCCGCTGGGTGAGGGCAAGACGGTCACGGCCGTCGGCCTCTCCGAGTCGATGAACGCCATCGGGATCGACACGATGCTGGCCCTGCGCGAGCCGTCCCTCGGCCCGGTGTTCGGCATCAAGGGCGGCGCGGCGGGCGGCGGCTACTCGCAGCTCCTGCCGATGGAAGACCTCAACCTGCACTTCACCGGCGACATCCACGCCGTCGGCACCGCCAACAACCTGCTCGCCGCCATGGTCGACAGCCACCTCATGCACGGCAACGAGCTCGAGATCGACCCCCTCACCATCTCCTGGCGCCGCTGCGTCGACCTCAACGACCGCGCCATGCGTGAGATCGTGAACGGTCTCGGCGGCCGGCTCAACGGCCTCCCGCGCCAGACCGGCTACGACATCACCGTCGCCAGCGAGGTCATGGCGATCCTCGGCCTCGCGACGTCCCTCCGGGACCTGCGCGAGCGCCTCGGCCGCATCACCTTCGGCTACAGCAAGACGGGCAAGCCGCTGACCGCCGACGACATCGGCGCCGGCGGCGCCATGACCGTGCTCCTCAAGGACGCCATCAAGCCGAACCTCATGCAGACGCTCGAGGGCAACGCCAGCCTCATCCACGCCGGCCCGTTCGCCAACATCGCCCAGGGCAACAACTCGATCATCGCCGACAAGGTCGCCATGAAGCTGGCCGACTACGTCGTCACCGAGAGCGGCTTCGCCGCCGACCTCGGCTCCGAGAAGTTCATGGACATCATCTGCCGCTACGGCGGCTTCGCGCCCAGCGCCGTGGTCATCACCTGCACCATGCGGGCGCTCAAGATGCACGGCGGCCTGCCGGTCGACCCCGAGCTCCTCAAGGCCGAGAACAACGAGGCGCTCACCAAGGGCTGCGAGAACCTCGCCAAGCAGATCGAGAACATGAAGCTCTTCGGCCTGCCCGTCGTCGTGACCATCAACCGCTTCGCCTTCGACCGCGACACCGAGGTCGAGATCGTGCGCAAGGAGGCCATCGCGGCCGGCGCCGAGGACGCGGTGCCGATCAACGTCCACGCGCTCGGCGGCGACGGCGCCCAGGAGGCGGCCGAGGTCGTCAAGGCGGCCGCCGACAAGGGCGGTGACTTCAAGTTCCTCTACTCGCTCGACGCCTCCATCAAGGAGAAGATCGAGACGATCGCCACCAAGGTGTACGGCGCCGACGGCGTCGACTACCTGCCCGAGGCCGAGGCCAAGATCAAGCAGTTCACCGAGCAGGGTCTCGACAAGCTGCCGCTGTGCATGGCCAAGACGCACCTCTCGCTGAGCCACGACCCGGCGCTCAAGGGCCGGCCGCGCGGCTTCCGCGTGCCGATCCGCGACATCCGTCCCGCCACAGGCGCCGGGTACCTGTACCCGCTCCTCGGCGAGATGCGCACGATGCCCGGCCTGGCCAAGCGGCCGGCCGCCGTCGACGTCGACACCGACGTCGAGACCGGCCGGATCATCGGCCTGTTCTAGGAATCCCGGCGAGTG
>CAYTRM010000230.1:0-4995 GCA_964440225.1 uncultured Thermoleophilia bacterium
CGTCCGCGAGCTGCTCGCGACCGCCGAGGAGGTCGGCCTCGTCGTCGACAACCTTGCGAGCTGGCGCCGCCGGCTCGGCGCGCGCAACGACCTCTGCGCTGCCGGCTGCCGCGACCTGGCGGTCGATCCGTACGGCAGGGTGCACGCCTGCGTGATCACCGCCGGCGACCCCGCCTTCGTCGCCGGCTCGCTGCGCGACCAGCCGCTGGAGCAGATCTGGCGCGCGTCCGCAGGCCTGCGGCTGCTGCGCGCCTCGCGCGCCCGCGACCGCGCCGAGTGCCTCGCCTGCCCGGTCGCCGACACCTGCGGCGGCGAGTGCTGGGTGCAGGCGCACTACGCGGCCCGGGCCCACGGGCAGCCGGCCGGCTACGCGGCGCCGTTCCCGTACTGCGACCTGGTGCGGCCGATGCTCGAGGAGCTACGGGACGCGGCCGATCGGGCAGCGCGAGATGCCGCGGCCCACCAGCAGGCCGCCGCCCCGGCCGGCGACGACTGCGTCGCCGCCGGCGCCTGCGGCGGCCAGTCCGCTGCGGGCGCCGACGACTACTCGCTGTTCGACTGCATCTGAGGCTAGTGACGGCGCGGGCGTGACCCGCGCGCCTCGTACCTGACGGCCACCCCGCAACGCCCACCGCGTGTGCCGGCGCCCGGACGCGCGCCGCGACGCGCCGGCGCTTGAGCGCCGGGAAACCCTCCGCGCCTCTTCAGCGCCGGGCCGCGCCCGCCGATAGAGCCGGTGGCGGCCGCGGCGGGCGCGGCCGTCGAGCTTCGGGAGAAGCCCCATGGAAGCGACCGTGAAGCTCACTCCTCTGCAGAAGAAGGCTTGGCTGCTCTCGGCCGGCGGCGTTGCCCTGGACGGATTCGACCTGTTCATCATGGGCGTCGCGCTGCCGCTGCTGCTCGACCAGTTCCGGGGCTACCCGGCCTGGATCACCGGGCTCATCGCCTCGGCCGCGATCGTGGGCGCCATCTTCGGCGCCCTGTTCGGCGGCCTGCTCACCGACCACTTCGGACGCAAACGCCTGTACACGTGGGACCTCGTGGGCTTCGTCGTCTTCGCCGTCCTCTCCGCCTTCTCGTGGAGCGTCTGGGCGCTGATCTTCTTCCGCTTCATGCTGGGCATCGCCGTCGGCGCCGACTACCCCATCGCCGCGTCATTCTCCGCGGAGTACCTGCCCTCAAAGGTCCGCGGGCGCTGGCTGGTCGCCGGCTTCAGCTTCCAGGCCATCGGCATGCTGATGGGTGCGCTCGTCGGCGTCATCCTGCTCGAGCTTCACCCGGTCGACGACACCTGGCGCCTGATGCTGGCGATCGGCGCGCTCCCGGCGCTCGTGATCATGTGGTTCCGGCGCAGCGTGCCCGAGACGCCGGCCTGGCAGGCGCGAGAGGCGGACCCGGACCCCGAGCCGTCGGCCCGGCTCAGCGAGCTCTTCCGGCGCGTCAACCTGCGCCGGACCACGCTCTGCGCCGGCGCCTGGTTCCTCATGGACGTGATGATGTACGGCATCGGCCTCTTCACGCCGATGCTGCTCGCCAGCATGCACTTCGCCGACCACGCCGGCTGGAACTTCATCCAGGAGGACATCGGCGACACCATGGGGACGGCCGCCCTCGACCTGCTGCTGGTGGTCGGGTTCGTCATCGCCATCCTGCTCGTCGACCGCGTCGGGCGGCTGCCGCTCCAGAAGGCGGGCTTTCTCGGCTGCGCCGCGGGGCTGATCATCCTCGGCGTCGCCTCGACCATCGACCCGGCGAACCCCCCGATGGCGCTCGTCATCCTGGGCTTCGCGCTGTTCAACCTGATGATCAACGCGGGGCCGAACTCGACCACGTTCCTGATCCCGGCCGAGGTCTACCCGACGCGGCTGCGCGCGACCGGCCACGGCTTCGCCGCCTCCATGGGGAAGTCGGGGGCGGCGCTCGGCGTCTTCGTCCTGCCGATCCTCGAGGGCGCCTGGGGCACGGCGGTCATGGTGTTCGTGATGGCCGGCGTCGGCCTGCTCGGGCTCGCCCTCACGCAGCTCTTCGGCGTCGAGACCCGCGGCGCGGACATCACCGAGAGCACCGCGCAGGGCTTTCCCACCGGGCTGGCGGTCGAGGCCCCGGTCGATGCGCCGGTCGGGCCTGCCTGAGGCTCAGTACCAGTCGGAGAGACCTCGCACCTCGAGCGGCGTGAGTCGATCGAGGGACCATGATGCAGCATCCCCGTATACGCGCGGCGGCGCTCGCGGCGGGGCCGTCGGCTCAGGGGGCGTAGCAGACCCTGGCCGCCCGCCGCGCCTCGGCGACGAGCAGATCCCGGGCGGCGGCGTCCACCTGAGACTCTGGGGCGAGGAGGAGCGACCGGCCGAAGGCGAGGAGCGACACCACCGCCTTACCACTCGCGCCGGCGGCGCCATGCCGCTCGGCCGCCGCCGCCAGACGACGCAGCCGGCGGACCAGCTGCTCGTCGCGCAGCGCCCCGGTGGCAGCGAAGCGCTCCGTGAGTGCGGCGACGAGCGTCGCCGACGGCGGCGGCGGCGGCGACACCGCGGGCAGCGCCGCCTCAAGCGCGCGGAGCCGCTGCGCCGCGCGCGCCTCCACCCGCTCCGCGATCAGCAGGCCCAGCCGCTCGGCCTCCGCCAGGGAGTCCGGCTGCTCTTCGAGCTTCGGCGGCAGGATGTCCGGCGTGATCCGGAAGCTCTCGAGCGGCGGCAGCCGATCGAGGTGCGGGTACTTGAACACCTGGTAGCCGCTCAGCAGCGGCAGCGTCCCCCCCTGCACGCACACTTCGCCCAACCCACAGGACCAGCACGGGTCGGTGCCGGCCACCGCGACCTTGCCCAGCGGCTCCAGGCCCTCGGTCTCGAAGTACGCAAGCAGGGAGTCGGCGCCGGGCGCCGGGTCGACGGTCCCAGTGACCACCGCCACTCCCACGGCGTCCGCGAGAAGCAGCAGCGAGTGACGCAGGGAGAAGGCACGCTCCATGAGCATCTTGGTCGCAGCGTCGATGATGTTGAACGGCTGCCAGCCGCCGAGCACCAGGGCGTCGGCGCGCACCAGTCTGCCGGCCAGACCGAGCCAGTCGTCGTCGAACCCCGTGCAGACGTTGGTGCGGGCACACGCCAGACACGCCCTGCACGGGTGCAGATCCAGGTCCCAGAGCCGGACGAGCTCGGACTCCAGTCCGCTCGCCGCAAGAACCGCCTCAACGGCCCGGTCGGTGGTGCCGCCGGCGATGGGGCTGCCGCTGATCCCGAGGACGCGTGCGCTCATGGCGCCAGTGTGTCACACCAGGAGCGCTCTCAGTACCAGTCGTCGAACACGCGCACGTGCAGCGGGGTGAGCCGGGAGCCGCGGCCGAACCACGCAAGCTCCTCACCGCCGGGCGGCGCCGCCTGAGCGGCGCTGCGGCAGGCGATCCCGGGCAGACCCGCGTCCCACGCCGCCTGACCCACCGGCCGGCAGCGCTCGTGCGGCACCGGTGTGCCGTCATCGTCCCACGGGTACGTGGCCGGCAGCCCGGCAGCCTTGCAGCCCCCATCGGTCACCACGTCGACGAAGTCGTCGTCGGACACCACGGTGCTCACGAGCACCGGCGCCGCAGCGGGCTCCAGGTCCTCGGGACCGTAGGGCAACCCGGCGAACCGATGCAACAGGTTGGCTCGCGCCACCCGCTCGTCGGCATTGAGGTAGACGACGGGGAAGGCGCGCGGAGCGTTCCAACGTCCGCCGCGCGCCTTGGCGAACTCGCCGCTCAGCGGGCCCTCCCAGTCCGGGTCGGCCACGCGCACGTAGATGCCGCCGCGAGCGACCGTGAGGAAGTGCAGGGCGGCGGCGGGCGGCGCTCCCGGCTCCGCGCCGCCGGCCGGCGATGGTCGTGCGCGGCCCGTCACGCCGTGGCCGCGTAGTCGAAGGAGCGGCGCACCGACTCGAGCAGCCACTCGTGGCGGTCGGCGGCGATGAGCGTCAGCATGGTCTCGCCGCCGTACTCCGCCGCGGGGCGCCGCACGATGCCGGGCACGCGCGCCGGCCTCAGCCGGCGCGCGAGGATGTCGGCGACGGCGGCCACGGTGGCCGCCTTGGCCCTGCGGGCCCCGGGCGGCCCGTCCGCCAGCCACAGCCCGGCGGCCTGCCGGGTGACGCCGAACAAGCCGCCAAGCTCGGTGATGCTGAGGCCGAGCACCTCGCGGACGCGCTCAAGGTCGGAGCGCTCGGCTCTCTGCACCTCGCCGACGAGCCGCGTGAACCGCAGCAGGGCGTCGGGATCCTCGAGCCGCGGGACCGCGGCGGCGCGGGGCAGGGCGAGCGGCGCGGCGCCGGGCAGCAGCGCGCGCAGCCGCGCCAGGACGTCGAGCGCCACCCCGCCACCCAGGCCCTTGATGGTGACCCACGGTGAGAACGGCGCCGCGGCCGCGAACGAGCGCAGCAGCTGTGCCGGCGCGCGGGTCGGGCCGGCCGGGAGCTCGATGCGGAACTCTCCGGCCGCGTCGCGCAGCACGACGTCCGGGCGCTCCTCGTGCAGAGCGGCGAGCAGACGAGCGAGCAGCTCATCGTAGGCGGCGACGTAGCGACGGACCGCCGCCGGCCGGCCCTGCAGCGCGTCGCGCAGTGACGCGCTGAGCCGCCGGCGCACTCCGGGCGCCGCTGCATCCACGGCGGCCAGAGCCGCCTTGACATCGGCGGCGTCGAGCAGGCTGAGCGTGAGCGTGATCATGCTCTCAGCCTAGCGCAAGGGAAACGCAAGCGCAAGTGAAACGCAAGGGCAGGTCCAGTCAGTCCGCCGCCGCCCGCAGCACCGCCGAGCCGCGCACGCGGTCCTCCTTGAGGTCGAGCAGTGCCTCGTTGGCCTGCTCGAGCTCGTACTCCTGCACGCGGCTCACGATGGGGATCGCAGCCGCGTCACGCAACAGCTCGCGGGCGTCCTGCCGCGTGGAGTTGGCGACGCTGCGCACCACCCGCTCGTGGTAGATCCAGGGGTACTCGACGGGCGGGATGGGAGAGCTGTAGATCCCG
>CAYTRM010000231.1:0-4958 GCA_964440225.1 uncultured Thermoleophilia bacterium
GCGCTTGAAGCTGGCGGAGCAGCGTGACGCGGAGTCGCTGCTCCTGTTCGGCTTCGCCTGCGAGGCGGCGACCCGGAAGCTCGTCCTGCTCTCGCCGCGCACCGACGCCGCGACGGGGCGGGCGCGCCTGCCGTCGCGCATCCTGCTGCGCCTCGCGTCCCTGGCCGCCGGTCGTCCGGTCGGTCTGGACGAGTTCATCGAGGGTGGACCCCTGAGGCCGGTGTGGTGGCACGCCGGCGGCTCGCCGGGGTTCACGGACGACGTCGTGTGGGTCGATGCGCGCGAGCGCGACACCGCGGCGCTGCTTGCGCTGTCGGAGCGTGAGCGCTCATCCGCCGTCCAGGGCTACCTTGCCGCCGTGCTCGGCGGCGGCGCCGCCGTGGCGCGTCGCGGCGGCGCCTGGCGCGCGTCGCGCAGCCCCGAACCGGGGGCGTGGGACGGGCTGCTCGGCAGCGTCGCCCGGGCCGCGCTGACGGGGCGGCATCCGTTCGACGCCGAGATGCACCCCACGCGCCTGGAGCGGTTCATCAGCTGCCCGTTCGCCTTCCTTCTGCGTGACGTCCTCGGCCTCGACGCTCCGGAAGAGCCGGGTGACGCACTCGAGATGGACCCTCTGGAGTTCGGCACGCTGGCGCACGCCATCCTGCAGCGTACGTACGAACAGGTCATCGCGGGCGACCTCGACCTCGACGGCGCGCTGACCGCCACCGCGGAGGCGTGGCGGGCCGGCTGTGCCGAGGCCGAGCGTCGGGGCGTGACCGGCGCTGCGCTCTCCTGGGAGGTCCGCAGCGAGATGCTGCTCGCCGACCTCCTCGAGTCGGTGAGGCGCGATCCGGTGTTCACGAACGGCGACGGACGGCCGGCGGGCGTGGAGTGGCGGTTCGGCGAGGCGGCGGAGCGGCCGGTCGTCCTCGAAGCGCCGGGCGGGCGGCGAGTACGGTTCGCCGGCCGCCTCGACCGCGTCGACGTCACCTCATGGGGCGCCCGGGTCATCGACTACAAGTCGGGCGCCGGCGGCACGGAGAAGGCTCGCATCAAGGATGGGCTGAGCGTGCAACTGCCCGTCTATCAGCTTGCGGTGCGTCAGGCCGGCGAGGAGTTCGGCATCGCGCCGGTCGCGGGCGGCGGCGACGGAGGCGGAGTCATCTCGTGTCTGTACCGGCTCGTGACGCGGCGCGGCGGATTCGGCGATCTCGAGTTGCCGGACGACGAGACGGCGAACGTCGCCCGCCTCGTCGAGATCGTCGCCGACACCGTCGCGCTGGTCGACGCCGGGGCGTTCCCTCGCACGACGCGGGGCCGCTGCGAGTACTGCGACGTCAGCTACGCCTGCGGCGTCTCGGCATGGGCCAGGGCGCGCAAGCGCCAGGCTCCGGCGCTGGCTCCGATCGTTCGCCTCCAGAAGCCGGGCGCGAAGGGGAGTCCCGATGGCGCCTGAGCGGCTGGTCTGCGACCAGGCGGTGCGCGACCGGGTCACCGGCGACCTCGGCACGACCTTCCTCATCGAGGCCGGCGCCGGCACCGGCAAGACGCGCGTACTGGTCGACCGATACGTGCGCTGCGTCCTCGACCCCGAACGCGGCGCCGGGGACGTGCGCGCGGTCGCGGCCATCACCTTCACGGAGAAGGCCGCGGGCGAACTGCGGCAGCGGATACGCGAGGAGTTCGAGCGGCTGGCTGCCGAGGCCACGCTCGGCTCGAGCGAGGGCGAGCGCATCCAGAGCGCCGTCGACGCTCTCGACGACGCGTGCATCAGCACGATCCACGGGTTCGCCGGGCGTCTGCTTCGGGAGTTCCCGGTGGAGGCCGGCGTCGATCCCGCGTTCGAGCAGCTGGACGGCTTGGGCTCCGGCATCGAGAGCGCGCGTCTGTGGGAGGAGTGGCTCGGCGAGCTGGCCGCGGGGGAGCCGGGAGCCGTGCGGGCGCGAGCGTGGCTCTCGCGCCTGCTGCGCGCGGGCGTGCGGCTCGATGCCGTGCGCGAGCTCGCCGTGGGCGCCAAGGGTGTGTTCGGGGAGCGTTACGACGTCGACCCGGTGACCGCGCCGCCCGGCGAGCCGGATCTGGCCGCCGGCCTGGCGGGGCTCGCCGGACCCTTCAGCCGCCTGCGCGAGTTCTGTGCGGCTGCGTGTCGTGACCACACCGACAAGGGCTTCGGCGCCGCGATGGATCTGGTCGAGGCCGGCGAGCGGCTTCTGACGCAGCCGCCGGGCGACGTCGACCAGCTCGCGGCGGCGCTGTACGCGCTCCCCGCCAAGACGGCGCCCTCGGCGCCCGGCGGCAGGCAGGGCAGCTGGGACGCCGGGCAGGAGGGCAAAGAAGAGCTCCGGGTCCGGTACCAGGCCGCCGTCGCCGGTGTCCTTGAGCTGATCGACGTCTACGCTGAGTTCGTCACCGGCACGGCCGTCGCCGTGGCCGATGCCTTCTCGCGCTGGGCCGGCGCCACGCAGCTGGCGCTCGGCCGTCTCGACTTCACCGATCTCCTCGGCTGCCTCCGCGATCTGCTGGCGGGTGACCGCGACGCCCGGCTGATCCTGCAGAACCGCTTCCGGTACCTGCTGGTGGACGAGTTCCAGGATACCGACCCCTTGCAGGCCGAGATCGTGTTCTACCTCTGTGAGCGTGAGCCGCTGGCCGGCGACTGGAAGGACGTCGTCCTCGAGCCCGGCAAACTCTTCGTGGTCGGCGATCCCAAACAGTCGATCTATCGCTTCCGGCGGGCCGACATCGCCATGTACGACGAGGTCAAGGCGCTCGTGGACGGTCAGCCCGATGGGACGGGGGCGGTGACGGCGATCAGCCAGAACTTCCGTACCACGCCGGCCGTGGTCGGCTGGGTCAACAACGTCTTCGCCGGGGTCTTCGACGCCGACCGCGCGGAGGGGCGGCAGCCGGGCTATCAGTGGGTGGAGCCGTATCGTCCGCCGGCACCGGGCCCCAAGGTCGCGGTGCTGCTCGGCCGGGAGTACTCGGGCGCCGCCGGCGAGGCCGATGTGGCGCGCCGTGATGAGGCCGAGGCCGTGGCGGCGCTGCTGGTGTCGATGCGCGGCGCGGATGCCGATCGGTGGAGGATCCAGGACCGGGATGCGCACCGTGAGGCCGGCGGCACGGCCGGGTCGCCGCCGTCGCGTCCGCCGGAGTCCGGGGAGGAGCAGACGCGGGTTCCGCGCTGGGGTGACATCGCCTGCCTCTATCGCGCGACGACGGGGCTGGAGACGCTCGAAGACGCGCTCCGTACGGCCGGCGTGCCGTATCGCGTCGACGGCGGCAAGACCTACTTCGCGCGGCGTGAAGTCGACGACGCGCTGGTGTGCCTGCGCGCCGTGGACGACCCGAGCGACGGCCCGGCGCTGTACGGCGCCCTCCACTCGACCTTCTTCGGCTTCAGCGACGACGACCTCTTCCTGTTCTGGGCGGCCGGCGGCCGGTTCGACCTGTTCGCCGAGGGGCAGCCGCAGGGGCACGAGGCGATCAGGGCCGCGCTGGAGACGCTGCGGGAGTTGCACGAGCGCCGCGGCGCGCGGGAGCCTCACGAACTGGCCGCGGAGCTGGTCCGCGTGGCACGCGCGTCCGAGTTCCTGGCCGCGACCGGCTCGGGCGCCGCGCAGGCGATCGCCAATCTCGAGAAGCTGGTCGACCGCGCTCGCGCGTTCTCCGCCGCCGGCGGGGGCGGCCTCGGGTCCTTCCTCGCCTGGGCGGCGGAGGCCGGTGACGGCGGCGGGGAGCAGGAGTCCCAGGTCGACGACGAGGGCGACGTTGTGCACCTGCTCACGATCCACAAGGCAAAGGGCCTCGAGTATCCCATCGTCGTCGTGGTCGGCGGGGCGCAGGGTGGCACCGGCGGCGGGGGAGAGCCGATCGTCGACAGGAGCGGGCGGCGTGTGGTCGTCAGACTCAAGGTGGGACTCCCCGGCGCTGCCGAACGCGACATCGAGCCCGCGGCGTACGTGGCGCTCAAGGAGCGCGAGAAACTCATGTCCGCGAGCGAGTCGCGGCGGCTCCTGTACGTCGCGACCACGAGGGCGCGCGACCGGCTGGTGGTGAGTCTCTTCGGTGCGCTCACGAACAAGGACGGCGGCACCAAGGGGGTCATGCTCGGGCCGGTCGCCGGCGTGCTGCCGACTCCCGCCGAGATCACCGAGGAATACGAAGACGACGGCATGCTCGTGCTGAAGCCGGGCGTCGCGCCGGCTCGCTCCGATCGCGACGTGGCGCCCGACGCCGCGACCACGGTCGCGGACCGCGATGCCTGGCTGATCGCGCGGGATGCGCTGCTCGCACGGGCGAGCAGCCCCGCCCGCGCCACCAGCCCCAGCGGGCTGGAGCACGTCGACGAAGAAGTCCGCAGCGGCGGCCCCGGTGCGCCACCCGGCCGAGCCGGGGCGCTGGCGCTGGGCTCGGCCGTCCACCGCCTCATGGAGTTGTGCGACCTGGACGACGAATCGTCCATCGCGCGCCACGCCGTGGGTGTCGGTGAGGAGCTGGCGCGACCCGATCTGGCCGAGCGCGCCGCGGAGCTGGCTCGTGCATGCTGGCGCTCCGAGCCGGTCCGTCGAGCCGCGACCGTGGCCGCGGGCGACGCCGGCGCCGTGCACCGCGAGCTGCCCATCGGCGCGCTGGTCGGGGACGTGATCGTGAGCGGCGCCGTCGACCTGCTGTACCGGGACGGCGGGGAGTGGGTCGTCGTCGACTACAAGACCGACCGCGCCGCCGAGCCGGCCGTCCTGCTGGAGCGCTACCGCTCCCAAGGCGCCGCGTATGCCCTCGCCGTCGAAGCGGCCACCGGCGACCGCGTTCGTGAGGTGGCCTTCGTCGCCGCCCGGGCCGAGGGCCGTGTCGTGAGTATCCCTGTGGACGATGAGCTGCGGGCGTTCGCGGAGGGCGAGATCGGCGCGGCGGCCGGCGCCGGCCGCGCCATTCGGTCCGAAGAACTCGAGGAGGCGTGAATGAACGAGATCAGC
>CAYTRM010000232.1:0-4942 GCA_964440225.1 uncultured Thermoleophilia bacterium
CGAGCCCATCTGGGCGATCGGCACCGGCAAGACGGCCACGCCCGAGCAGGCGCAGGAGACGGTCGGCTTCGTGCGCAGTCGCGTGCGCGAGCGTTTCGGGGTCGCCGCCGACACCGTGCGCGTGCTGTACGGCGGCAGCGTCAAGGCCGCCAACATCGACACGCTCATGGCGCAGCCGGACATCGACGGCGTGCTGGTCGGCGGCGCGAGTCTCGACCCGGAGGAGTTCGCGCGCATCGTCCGCTTCGTGGAGTCTGTGTGATCGCCGGGGTCTCGAGCGACCGCCTCGCGGGTCCGCGGTGACCCGCGAGGAGTCACCGGCCGAGGAGACGCCGGGACTGGACGGGCGCACGTATCGTCCGGTCGTCCTGGTGGTCCTCGACGGCTGGGGTGTGGCGCCGCCCGGTCCCGACAACGCCGTGAGCCTGGCGCGCACGCCGGTGATGGACCGGCTCGTGACGGAGTACCCGCACGGCGTGCTCGACGCGTCCGGGCCGGCGGTGGGGCTGCCGCCGGGGCAGATGGGCAACTCCGAGGTGGGCCACCTGAACATCGGCGCCGGGCGCGTCGTCTACCAGGACCTCACGCGGATCAGTCTCGCGATCGAGGACGGGAGCTTCTTCGAGAACCGCGTCCTGCGTCAGGCGTGCGCCAAGGCCTCCGGGCGCGGCAGCCGCCTGCACCTGCTGGGCCTCGTGTCCGCCGGCGGCGTGCACAGCGACATGGCGCATCTGAAGGCCTGTCTCGAGCTCGCCCGCCGCGAGAAGGTGGACGACGTCGTCGTCCACGCCTTCCTCGACGGCCGTGACACGCCGCCGCGGAGCGCCAAGGGGTACCTCGCCGACGTCCAGGCCGCCATGGACGCCGCCGGCGTCGGCCGCTACGGCGTAATCAGCGGCCGGTACTACGCGATGGATCGCGACACGCGCTGGGATCGCGTCAAGCTCACGTACGACGCCCTGGTCGACGCAGAGGGATTCTTCGCCGCCGACGCGCAGTCCGCCGTGGACGCGGCCTATGCCCGCGGCGAGAACGACGAGTTCGTGCGTCCCACCGTCGTCGCGCCGGAGCACGACTCGCGCATCGCCGACGGGGACGTGTGCGTCTTCTTCAACTTCCGCCCGGACCGCGCCCGTGAGCTCACCAGGGCGCTCACCGAGCGGGAGTTCTCAGAGTTCGACCGCGGGCCGCGCCCTCCGGCCGTCGACTTTGTGACGATGACCGAGTACAAGAAGGAGTTCCCGCTGCCGGTCGCCTTCCCACCCACCCACCCCGAGCACGTGCTCGCCGACGTCCTCGCCGAGCACGGCCTGCGTCAGCTGCACATCGCCGAGACGGAGAAGTACGCGCACGTGACGTTCTTCTTCAACGGCGGGGTCGAGAAGGCGGTCGAGGGAGAGGAGCGCGTGCTCGTCCCCAGCCCGCGCGAGGTGCCGACGTACGACTTCAAGCCCGAGATGAGCGCCGTCGGCGTCACCGACGAGCTCGTCGCCAGGCTGGAGTCGGAGGCGTTCGACTTCGTCGTCGTGAACTACGCCAACGCCGACATGGTCGGGCACACCGGCGTGATCAGCGCCGCCGTCACGGCCATCGAGACGGTCGACGCCTGCCTCGGCAGGGTCGTCGACGCCGTCGCCCGCCTCGGCGGCGCCTGCCTCGTCACCGCCGATCACGGAAACGCGGACCACATGCTCGAGCCCGACGGCGGCCCGAACACGGCGCACTCGACCAATCTGGTGCCGTTCGTCGCCACTGTGCGGGGCGCGCGGGTCCGTGATGGAGGCCGGCTCTGCGATCTCGCGCCCACGGCGCTGACGCTGCTGGGCCTGGCTCCGCCGGACGAGATGACCGGACGCAGCCTTCTGCAGCGCGCCCGCTGACGGGCGGCGCGCGCCGCCGTGCTGTTGTGGCGGACGGGGTGAGATGCAAGAATGGTATGATTGTATGCGTTCACCCTCGCCCTGAAGGGGAGTAGAGACTTGCTCAACGCCATCCTCGTCACCCTCCAGCTCATCCTCGCCATCCTGGTCATCGTGCTCATCTTGCTGCACTCGGGCAAAGACGCCGGCATGGCCAGCGTGACCGGCTTCTCGTTCGCTTCGTCCGCCAGCGTCATGGAGCGCAATCTCACCAGGTATACGATCATCGTAGGGGTCCTGTTCTTCATCAACACGTTCGTGCTCGTCTGGAGACTGAGCTGAGGCCCGATCGCGACTCCGGAAAGGCGTGCGGGGTGCACGCGAGCTCTACGGGAGGTGTCGGCAGAGTCGGATCGACGTGAAGTGGGGAACCCGGTGCGCGTCGTGCAGGCGCGTGACGGGGAGTCAGGGGGACGTGTGTTCGTCAGTCTAAGGAGGTCACAGTGAAGCATCCCAGAATGAGGTGGTGGGGCCTGATCGCGCTGGTCGCGGTACTGGTCGTCGCCGGCTTCGCGCTCGCCGCATGCGGCAGCAGCGACGAGGGCAACGGCGGTGGCGGCGACGATGAGGGTACGCCGGTCATGGGCGGCACGTACAACTACCCGCTCGGGGCCAACCCGGTCTCCATCGAGCCGGTGAACGCCCAGGAGACCGAGGGCATGCAGGTCGCCCACCAGGTCTTCCAGGGTCTCGCCAAGTACGTCATGAACGACAAGGGCGAGATGGTCGCCGAGCCGGATCTCGCCGAGAAGTGGGAGAGCGCCGACTCGCAGACGTGGACCTTCACGCTCAAGCAGGGCGTCATGTACAGCGCCCCCGTGAGCCGTGAGGTCAAGGCTCAGGACTTCGTCGATTCGTGGAACTACGTCACCGATCCGGCGAACCAGTCGTACGTCTCGTACATCCTGGCGCCGATCGAGGGTTGTGACGACGGCGGCTACCAGGTCGACACGAAGGTCGGCCTGACCGGCGTCACCGCTATCGACGACTACACGCTCGAGGTCAAGCTGCGCTACCCGTTCGCCGAGTTCCCGCAGACGCTCGGCCACACCGTGGCCGCCGCGTGGCCGGTGGACTACGCGAAGGAGATCGGCGCCAAGAAGTTCAGCCAGAAGCCCGTCGGCACCGGTCCGTACGTGGTCGAGTCCTGGAAGAACAACCAGAACGTCACGCTGGTCAAGAACCCGGACTACTGGGATACCAGCGAGGGAGCCGGCCCGTACATCGACACCATCAACATGCCGATCATCACGTCGTCGCAGACCGAGTGGCTCGAGTTCCAGAAGGGCTCGCTCGACTACACGAACGTACCTCCGGGCCAGGTCGCCGCGGCCGAGGCCAAGCCTGAGGTCACGAGCGGCGAGTGGACGGCCAAGCGCTGGCCCTCTCTCGCCGTGTACTTCATCGGCATGAACATGAGCGACCCGACGCTCGGCGAGGACATGGACCTGCGCAAGGCCATCTCCATGTCCACCGACGCCCAGAACGTCATCAACATCGTCAACGAGGGCGTCTCGCTGCCGGCCGGCGGCTACGTGCCTGAGGGCATCCCCGGCTACAAGGCCGAGCAGAACCCGTACGCCTACAACCCCGACGAAGCCAAGACGATGGTCGACGGTATGGGCGGAGCGCCTGCTCTTCAGTACTGGTACAACACCGACGAGGGTCACCAGAAGATCGGCGAAGTGCTGCAGGCCGGCTGGGCCACCGCCGGTATCGACGTCAAGCTGAGCAACTTCGAGTGGGGCACCTTCCTCGACAAGCTGTCCAAGGGCAACAAGGGCGGCGGCAGCCAGCTGTTCCGCATGGGCTGGGTCGCCGACTACCCGTCGATGGACAACTTCCTGTACCCGCTGTTCCAGTCGGACCAGGCGCGTACCGGCAGCTACACGTTCTACTCGAACACCGAAGTGGACGACCTGCTCCTGCAGGCGCGCTCCACGCAGGACGCGCAGCAGCGGTACAACCTGTACCTGCAGGCGGAGAAGCTGATCCTCACCGACATGCCGGCTTCGCCGCTCTACTTCTACCGCGACTTCCGCGTCACCAACAATCGCATCGCCAACTTCATCCACAACCCCATGGGCTTCACCGACATGTGGACGCTGTGGGTCAAGGAGGCGCCCGCGGAATGACGCGGCGCTGAGAGTTGCGTATGCAGTCGTGAATATCTAGACTGCACGCAGTCGTTCCGGTGGCGGCCCGCCGCTCTCGAGCGGCGGGCCGCCACTCGCGTTTTCGGCCCGTTCCGGCCCGTCAGGTGAGGTGAACGTGCGCAGAGTGTTCGGGTAGAGTAGCGACATGCTGTCCTACATCGCTCGCAGGCTCGTCCAGCTGGTCATCGTCCTCGTCGGGGTCACGGTGATCACGTTCCTGATCATGTTCGCCATCCCCGGCGATCCCGCCCAGCAGCTGGCCGGCAAGAACGCGACCCCCGAGCGCATCGCCGAGATCCGCACGCAGCTCGGGCTCGACAAGCCGGTCTACGTCCAGTACTACAAGTTCGTCGGCAGGCTGGTGCGCGGTGACCTCGGCGAGTCGTACCAGCTGCAGAAGCCCGTACTCCAGATGATCAAGGAGAACGCGCCGAACACCATCCAGCTGGCGCTCGCCGCCGTACTCATCGAGCTCCTCGGCATCCCGCTGGGTATCTACTCGGCCCTGCGCCAGTTCACCTTCTGGGACACCACGCTCACCACGGCGGCGCTCATCATCTGGGGCATCCCGGTCTTCGTCCTCGGCCTCTTCATGCAGTGGCTGTTCAGCCTCAAGCTGTACCAGTGGACCGGCTACGACATCTTTCCGGCGACCGGGGCCGGCGACAACATCCTCTGGGTCATCCCGGCGAGCTGGGAGAGCCTCGCCTCGCTCATCCTGCCGGCGGTCACCCTGGGCCTCATCGAGGTCGCCTACATCTCCTACATGCAGCGCGCCTCGATGCTCGAGGTGATCCGCGCCGACTACATCCGCACTGCCCGGGCCAAGGGGCTGAGCGAATCGGCCATCGTCCGCCGGCACGCGCT
>CAYTRM010000233.1:0-4936 GCA_964440225.1 uncultured Thermoleophilia bacterium
CGCGGCCCATGCGCTCCTTGACCAGCGGGGCCGGCAGGGGCGGCAGCTCCGCCGCCGCCGTCCCCGGCCGCGCCGAGTAGGCGAAGACGTGCACGCGCCCGAAGAGACCGCTCTCGATGGCCTCGAGCGTGCGCGTGAAGGCGGCTTCGTCCTCTGTCGGGAACCCGACGATCACGTCGGTGCTCAGCATACCGCCGCCGGGCAGGCGCTGCATGCCGGCGACGGCGGCGAGGTACTGAGCGAAGGTGTAGGGACGGCGCATCGCCGCCAGCACGCCGTCGTCGGCCGACTGCAGGGGCACGTGCAGGTGGCGCGCGACGCGCGCGTGCTCCAGCCACTCCAGCAGCCGGGGGGTGACGTGGCGCGGCTCGAGTGACGAGAGACGCACCCGCCGGAGGTCGTCCAGCCCGGCGACCGCCTCGACCAGGTCGGGAAGCCGCAGGCCGCCGTCCCGCCAGGCGCCGAGATCGATGCCGCTCAACACCACCTCGCCGCAGCCGCGCGCCAGCCCCCCACGGGCGGTCGCGAGCGCGTCGGCGAGCGGGATGCTGCAGGGCTTTCCCCGCACGATCCGCACGACGCAGTAGGCGCACGAGCCGGCGCAGCCGTCCTGCACCTTCAGCACCAGCCGGGTGCGCGAGCCGGCCGTGGCGGGCGCGGCGACCGGCCCGGCGGACGGTACGGGCGAGGCTGCCGGCGGTGCTCCCCGCCCGGCTCCGCCGGCGAGCCCGGCCGCCAGCGCGCCCCAGTCCGGCCGGGGCGCGACGACCACCCCCGGCCCGGCGAAGCGGCCGGGGTCGAGCCGGGTGGCGCAGCCCGTGGCGACCACCTGGGCGCCGTCCGCCGCGGCGCGCCGGACGAGACGGCGCGACTTGCGCTCCGCCTCGGCCGTCACGCAGCAGGTGTGCACCACCACCAGGTCCGCGTCGCCACGCGACGCGGCGAGCTCGAGGCCCTCGGCCGCCAGAGCGTTGAGGGCCTGCTCGCCGTCCGCCTGGCTGATCTTGCAGCCGACGAACACCGCGGCGACCCTGGTCACGAGAGCCTCACCAGGTGCACCGTGAGCCACGTACCGTCGTCGCGCCGCCCGGCCACGCGGTAGCCGGGAAAGGCGGCGACCGCCTCGTCTTCCTGCGTCACGAGCAGGCCGGCCAGCAGGATGTGCGCGGGCGGCTGCGCGCCTTGCGCGCCCTCCCCGCGCCAGCGCGTGGCCAGCCGCAGGATCGGCCGCAAGGCGATGTTGGCCACCACGACCTCCGCCGCCGGGAGCGGGTAACCCTGGTCGGTGGCGTCGCCGACCATGAACGTGGGCGCCAGGCCGTTCCTCGCCGCGTTCCCGGCGGCGGCGTGCACGGCCACCGGGTCGATATCGATGCCCCACACGGGCGAGAAGCCGAGGCGCAGAGCGGCGAACGAGACGACGCCGGAGCCGCTCCCGAGGTCGAGGAGCGATCCGGAAGGGATCGACTGGATCTCCTCGAGGCACTGCCGCGTGCTCGCGTGCCCGCCGGTACCGAAGGCGAGTCCGGCCTCGACGACGATGTCGAGCAGGTCGTCGCGTGGCGGGTACCAGGGCGGGCGCACGTAGAGCCGCCCGATCTCGCGAGGGGTGTGGAAGCGTCGCCAGGCATCCTCCCAGCCGGGCGCCTGACGTGACACCTCGAGGCGGCCCAGAGCCCCGATCGCCGACAGCTTCTCCGCGACCCCGGGCTCGGCCTCCGCGCCCTCCTCGAGCCAGAACACCAGCGTGTCGCCGTCATCCTCCTCCTGCCAGCCCGCGGGCTGGAGCGTGAGGATCTCCGGGACGACGCCGGGGTGGCGATACTCGAGGGCTGCCTCGGGACGCGATCCGGGCGTCCCGACGCCGGACCAGTCGTCGTCCGGGTCCGCGCCGCCCGGCGCGGACGCCGCCGGAGCGGGCGCGGCCGGCGGCCGCGCTCCCGCCGGCGGCTCCAAGCGCAGCGCGTACCGCGTGTACCGCGGCCGCCTCACGAGCGAAAGACCGCGCGGACCTTGTCCATGAAGCTCTGGTCGGGCTCGTAGGTCGACTCACCGCTGAGCTCGGCGAACCGCTCGAGCAGCTCGCGCTGCTCGTCCGTCACACGGCGGGGGACGAGCACGTTCACCACGACCTTGAGATTGCCGCGCCCGTGACCCTGGAGCACCGGCACGCCACGGCTGCGATACGTCTTCACCTCGCCGGGCTGCGTCCCGGGCGGCAGCGTCAGCTCGATGTCGCCGTCAAGCGCGGGAACGCATGCCGTCATGCCGAGCGTCGCCTCGACCATCGTGATGTCGAGCCTGAAGATGAGGTCGTCGCCGTCGCGCGTGAAATGGTCGTGAGGCGCGACGCCGATGGAGACGTACAGGTCGCCGGGCCTGCCGCTCCGGGAGCCGGCGCCCCCCTCCCCGGCGAGCCGCAGGCGCTGGCCGTCGGCGATCCCCGCGGGGACCTCTACCGACACGGTGCGCGTGCCGCGGACGCGGCCCGTGCCGAGGCACGTCTCGCACGGCTCCTTGACGATGCTGCCCTGCCCGTGGCACACGGTGCAGGTGCTGGTGCGGACGAACTGGCCGAAGCCGCCGAGGCTCGACACCTCGCGCATGCGGCCGCTGCCGCGACACTGCGGGCACGCCTCGCGGTCGGTACCCGCGCGCGCTCCGCTGCCGCCGCACGTCTCGCAGGTGGCGTCAGCGGTGACCTCGACCTCCCTGGTCACGCCGAAGACCGCCTCGGCGAACTCGAGGTCGAGCCGCACCTCGACGTCGTCGCCGCGCGGCGAGGGCGCGCCGCCGCTCGCCGGGCCCCACATCCCGCCGGCGTCGCGCAGGACGGAGTCGAACATGCCTCCGCCGAAGAAGACGTTGAAGAGGTCGTTGAAGCCGACGTGCTCGAAGTCGGTCATCTGACGGCCGCGCAGTCCGTCGAAGCCGTAGCGGTCGTAGGCGGCGCGGGTATCGGCGTCGCTCAGCACCTCGTAGGCCTCCGCCGCCTCCTTGAACTGCGCCTCGCAGTCGGCGTCGCCGGGATTGACGTCGGGGTGGCACTCCCGCGCCAGCTTGCGAAAGGCCTTCTTGATCTCGCCGGCGTCGGCGTCGCGCCGCACGCCGAGCACGTCGTAGTAGTCACGCTTCACAGGTCGCCCCAGTCGGGAGTGGTCACCAGATGTCTTCCAGATATGCGCTCAGGCCGTCGGCGGTCGCCCGCACGGTGGCGATGACTCGCTGATAGTCCATGCGCGTGGGCCCGAGCACGCTCACGGTGCCGAGATTCCGATTCGCGACCCCGTAGTTCGCCGCCACGAGCGAGCAGGCCTGGAGCGACGGCGGCGCCATCTCGTGCCCGATGCGCAGGAACACGCCGTCCTCGCGCATCGCGTCGGCGAGGAGTTCCAGGAGATTGTACCGCTGCTCGAGCATCTCGAGGACCTCGTTCAGGTGCCCCGCGCCCTCCCGGGTGAGGTTGTCGAGAAGGCGGGACGCGCCACCGAGGTGCAGCCCCTCCACGTCGCCGGTGCCCGGCGCCTCGAAGGCCGGCCGGAGGACGTCGAGAAAGGCGCGCTCCTTGAAGCGCAGGTCGGGACTCTCGAACACCGCGGCCACGCGCCTCGTCCCCAGCTGCGCGCCGACGAGGCGCTCGTTGAGGTAGACGCGGGCGAACTCGGCGAGTCCCTCGTCGACTGCCCCCGCGAAGTCGAAGACGCGCTTGGTCACCTGCCCGGACGTCGTGATGAGGACAACCATCACGAGGCGCGGCTGCAGGGCGAGGACCTCGATGTGCCGGAGCGTCGACGTCGTGACCGCGGGAGCGGAGACGACCGCCATGAGCTCGGTGACGCGAGACAGGGCTTCGGCCGTCTCGCGCAGGGCGTCGTCGATCTCATTGCGCGCCCGGTCGCGCTCGAGCGACAGGGCGGGGGGCGCCTCGCGTCTCTCTCCGGAGACCGCGTCGACGTAGTGGCGGTACCCGGCGTCGGTGGGCACGCGGCCCGCCGACGTGTGCGGATGCGCGAGCATGCCGATGTCTTCGAGGTCGGCGAGGTCGTTGCGGATCGTCGACGCGGCCACGCCCAGGCCGAAGTGCTCGCTGAGATGCTTCGAGCCCACGGGCGCGCCCGAGGCGATGTACTCTTCGATGACGGTCCTGAGGACCCGTTCCTGCCGTACCGTGAGCGGCAACCTACCCCCTTAAACACGTATCGCGAAACAGGCGCACGCAGACCTCGTCGGCCACGTGCCTCCCCTTTCGCGTCACGCGGATTGTACCACTGTGCAGGGAAACCAATCCAGCCGCGGCGAGCGGCGGCGCCGCGGTGACGTCGACGGCGGCGGCGAGCTCCGCGAGCGGCACCCGCTCGCCGCACCGCGCCGCGAGCAGCAGGCGTTCGCGGCCGCGCGTGGCCGCGTCGAGATCCTCGACCTCACGCGGCGGGATCGCGCCCGCAGCCGGCGCCGCCGCCCACGCCCGCGGCTCGGCGGCGTTCGTCCAGCGCCGGGCGCCCACCGTGCTCACGGCGCCCGGCCCCAGACCGAGGTACGGCCGGGCGCGCCAGTACGCGAGGTTGTGGCGCGCCTTCCTGCCCGGCAGGGCGTAGTTGCTGACCTCGTACCAGTCGTAGCCGGCACGGGAGAGCGACCTCACGACGCGGCGGTAGAACCCGGCGGCGCGGTCGTCGTCGACGAGCCGTGCGCCGCGGTCGCGATCCTCGTCCGAATCGGGGGTCTCGAGGCGTCGCGCCAGCGGCGTTCCCCGCGCGAGCGTCAGCTCGTACCAGGAGAGGTGGTCCGGCCGCAGCGCGATCGCGGCGGCCAAGTCGGCGTCGAGCGCAGCGATCGTCTGGCCGGGGATGCCGTGGATGAGGTCGACGCTCAGGTTCGCGACACCGGCGTCGCGCAGACGGCCGAACGCTGCGGCCGGATCGGCCTGCGCCCCCCG
>CAYTRM010000234.1:0-4918 GCA_964440225.1 uncultured Thermoleophilia bacterium
CGCGTGGCGAGACCCTCGAGCGTCCCCGAGATCGCGTACGTGGACGAGGCAAGGAGCTTGCGCAGAATCAGCGTCACGAGTTGCCGCTGGCTCGCGGGCAGCGCGTACAACGTCGGGCGTTGCAGGTAGTCCGACACGAGATCGTACAGCCGCTGCTCGTCGGGCGACGGCACGAACTCCTGCACCAGCGCATGACGGTTGGTGTACTTGACGTACTCGAGCACCTGGCGGCGCAGCGTGCGCTTGCAGATGGGGCGCAGGCGCGCCTTCAGCTCGGCGAAGTCGTCCGCACGGTTGGGCCGCACGAACCGCGCCCGGTAGCTCTTGAGATCGCCAAAGGCATAGTCGTCGATGATGCTCACGAGGCCGTAGAGCTCCAGCAGGCTGTTCTGCAGCGGAGTAGCGGTGAGGAGCACCTTGGGGAACGGGGCCACGGCCTGCTTGATCGCCAGCGCGACCTTGCTGCTCGTCTTGTACACGTTGCGCAGGCGATGCGCCTCGTCGATCACCACGAGGTCCCAAGCGGTCTGACGGAGGTAGGGCTCCTTGCTGCGCGCGAACTGGTAGGAGCAGACGACGATCGCCTCCTGCTCGAACGGGTTGAGGTTGCCCGCGCGGACGGCGGCATTGAAGCTGCGCGCCTCGAGAATCACGGACGGCAGGTAGAACTTGTCGGCCAGCTCCTGCGCCCACTGCTTGCGCAGGTTGGCCGGCACGATCACGAGCATCTTGCGCCGGCGCTCCGCCCATTTCTGCGCCAGCAGCAGACCGGCCTCGATCGTCTTCCCCAGTCCCACTTCGTCGGCGAGGATCGCGCCCTTGGAGAACGGGCTGCGAAAGGCGAACAGCGCCGCCTCGATCTGATGGGGGTTGAGATCGACCTGCGCGTCGGCGAGCACCGCGGTGAGCTTGTCGACGCTGTCGGAGGAGCATCGCCTGGTGAGCTCGTAGGCGAAGTACTTCGCGTGGAAGTCGGTGATCGTGTCCCCTGGCACCCTCACCCCCGGTGGGAACGAACTCGTGACGCTCCGGATTCTATCGTACCGAGGTGACGAACCCGTGGACCCGGCAGATCGTCCACCCACGGCAGCCATTGTCGTCCTTGAGCCCCATGCCTGCCGGCGTCAGAGTCTGCGCATGACTCCCTTCGCCATGACCCCCACCCCGCCGGCCGCGGCTCGCGCTCACGCGCTCGTCGTCACCCCCGCGCGGTGGAGAATCGCTTGCGCCACTGCGCCTGTGAGGTACACTCATGGCAATCTTCCCCGCCGTTCGGGCCACCCCGAACCGGCGGGGCTTTCTCTTGGACCGTCCAAGCAGCGCCGGTGAGCGACTCAGTCTTGCGAGTCGTCGTCTTCCTGGACTACCAGAACGTCTATCACCGCGCGCGCGATGCGTTCTCCTCTCCCGCTGCACCCGCGAGCGAGGGCCAAGTCGATCCTCTGGCTCTGGGACATCTGTTGGCCAGCCGCGTGCCCGGCGGCCGCATGACCGGCGTACGTGTCTACCGCGGTCGCCCCAGTCAGCGTCGCGACGCGCGGTCCTACTCGGCCCATCAGCGGCAGACAGACCGGCAGGTCAACCTCGGCGGCGGGCTCGTCTCGGTGATCTCGCGCGACCTGCGCTATCCACCAGACTGGCCGAGGAGGGCCGCTCAAGAGAAGGGCATCGACGTAGCGCTCGCGGTCGACTTCGCCATGATGGCAGCCCGTCGCGACTACGATGTGGGCATCCTGTTCTCCAGCGACACGGATCTCGTGCCGGCGCTGGAAGCAGTACTCGCGCTGCGGTCCGATGCTCCAGTGTCATGCGACCTTGCGGCCTGGGCTGCTCCCGGCGGGCGGCCCCGATCCCTCTCCGTCCGCGGCGCTCGCATCCGCCGTCACCTCCTGTCGGAAGCCGACTACCACGCCGTGGCAGATCCGACAGACTACACGCGTTCCCGGTGACAGCCCGCGGGAGTGGAGTGTGCGCCGCGGTCTCCCGGCGTTTGCCGGTCGCGTCGCGCCTGTGATAGCATTCCGCGTCCGAACGCAGCCCCCGCTGCCTCTAGGAATCGTCACGCATCAGCCTGGATCGAAGGGATCACGTGGCCAACATCAAGCAGCAGAAGAAGCGTATCCGCCTGGCCGCCAAGCAGCGGCTGCGCAACCGGCACACCAAGTCGACGCTCAAGACCCTGTTCAAGCAGCTCGAGAACGAGGTCGCCGAGGGTCAGAGCGAAGAGGCCAAGAAGACGGCCACCTTCCTCACCTCGCGCATCGACCAGGCCGCCGCCAAGGGGATCCTTCACAAGAACAACGCCGCCCACAAGAAGAGCCGCGTCGCGCACACCATCGCGCAGCTCTCCGCCTGAGCGACGAGCGTACCTGACGACGAAGAGGGCGGGCCGCGCGCGGCCCGCCCTCTTCGTCGTTCTCGTTCCGGGGCCGGCGGCCCGGCGACTGCCGCGCCGGCCGCCCCCTACGTCAACAGACGCGCCAGCGCCAGCTCGACGACCAGGCGGTCGGCGTCGTTGACCCCGCCGACCGACTCGAGCGTCACCGGCGCGCGGCCGCGCAGGCCGGCCTCAGCCTCGGCGAGCGCCCGGTAGGCGCTGCCGAGGCGGCGCCGGTCGAAGCGCTCGCGCTGCTTCAGCAGCTTCTTGGCGGTGAAGGGATGCACTCCCAGCTCTTTTGCGGCCGCGGACTCGTCGGTGTGCGGCAGCCGCGACGCGGCGTCGAGCTTCTCGATATGCCGCTTGAGGCTGTACAGCACTCCGTTGGCATCGTTCTTCGAGTTGCCCGCCGCGTACAGAGCCTCGAGCAGTCGGAAGCTCTGCCCGCGGTCCCGGCTCCCCACCGCGTCCATGAGGTCGAAGATCGCCGTGTCGTCGTCCGGCGTGCAGATCGCATCCACGTCCGCCTTGGTGGGCTCCTCACCTCGGCAGTACACCGCAAGCTTCTCCAGCTCCCGCTCGATCTGCTCCGACCGGCTCGGGTCCGCCCCGCACCGCGCGAGCAGGTGCTCCGCGACCGGCCGGGCCAGGTGCATCCCCTGCTCCTTGGCACGTCCGGCGACCCAGCGCGCCATCTCCCACTTCTTGGGCAGGTCGAAGGGCAGCACCGTGCCCGTCTTGGCGACCGCCTTGTAGAGAGCATCGCTCTTCGCGAGCTTCTCGGCCTCGAAGGCGATGCACGTGTCCGGCATGGGGTCCTCGATGTAGCCCACCAGCGCCTTACGCTGGTTGGCGCGAAGCCTGTCGGCCCGCAGCACGAGGATGAGCCGCAGTCCGAGCGCGAGGCTGGGCGCCGACGTCGCGTCGAGCACCTCCCGCAGCGACTCCGCAGTGCGCACTGAGTCGACCTCGAAGGTCAGGACGTTGAGGTCGCTCCCGCCGTCCCTGATCACCCGCCGCCGCAGGCGATCCACAGCGTAGCGGACCTTGGGGCGATCCGTTCCGACGATGAGATACGCGGGCTGCAGCGGGTCTGGGGAGGCCATCGTGTCGTGAGGATAGCACGCGGGCTCGACGCCCGGCCCGGCCGGCACTAGGATGCGTGTCGGCCGGCGGCGCCGGCCACAGAGACCGGAGGGCACGCATGACGAAACCAGCGCTGATCGTCGCGGCGACCGAGCTGTCGCCGGCGCTCCTCGCGCTGCTCGTTGTCGTCGTCGCGGTGGAGCTGGGGCTGCTGGCGTGGGCGCTGGTCGACCTTTACCGGCGCCCGGCAGAGCAGATCAACGGCGGGAGCAAGATCCCCTGGCTGATCCTGTGCCTGCTGCTCCAGCTGATCGGGCCCGTCGTCTACCTGGCCGCCGGGCGGATGCGACAGGCGCCGGCGGCCGAGACCCTCTCCCCCGGGGCCGTAGCCCCTCGGCCGCAAGCGGCGGCGCGCGCGGACGCGGCCGCGGTCGTCGACGCGCTTTTCGCGGGATCCGCGGCCGGGCCGATGGGCGCCGCCGGCGTCGGCCGCGCTGGGTCGGCGGGGCCGGAAGGCGTCGGCCGCGACGGGCCGGACGGCGCACCTGCCTCCGGCCCGGCCGTCGACCTCCGCGACGTACGCAAGAGCTTCAAGGACTCGGTCGCGCTCGACGGCCTCACCCTGAGCGTGCCGCCCGGCTCGATCTACGGCTTCCTCGGCCCCAACGGCGCCGGCAAGACTACGACGCTCCGCATACTCGCCGGCCTCGCCCACGCCGACGCCGGAGTGGTCAGGATCCTCGGCCACGACGTCGCCGGCGGCGGCGCCGACACGCGCAGCCTTGTCGGCTTTCTCCCCGACGTCCCCGCCTTCTACAAGTGGATGACGGCGCCCGAGTACCTGCGCTTCGCCGGCAGCCTGTTCGGCCTCTCGGGCAAGGAGCTGGACGACCGGGTCGCGGCGATGCTCGAGCTCGCCGGGCTGACCGGCGTGCGCACCCGCGTCGGCGGGTTCTCCCGCGGGATGAAGCAGCGTCTCGGCGTCGCCCAGGCGCTCATCCACGGCCCGCGGCTCCTGCTGCTCGACGAGCCGACGAGCGCGCTCGACCCCATCGGCCGCCGCGACGTGCTGGACATGGTCGCCTCGCTGCGCGGGCGCACCACCGTCTTCTTCTCCACGCACATCCTCGCCGACGTCGAGCGCGTCTGCGACACGGTCGCGATCATCGCCCGCGGCAAGGTCGTGGCGCAGTCGGGCATCGACGAGCTGCGCAGCCGGAGGGGTGGCCTCAATCGCCTCAGCATCGAGGTGGACGACCCACAGCGGCTGTGGGCGGGCCTCGCAGACGCTCCGTGGCTGCGGACCGTCGAGGCCGGCGAGGCCGGCGAGCTCCTCGTCACCTGCGACGACGTGGAGGCGGCGCAGCGCGAGCTGCCGGCCCTGGTGGGCCGGCTCGGCCTCGCGCTGCGCCGCTTCGGCGTCGACGAGCTCGACCTCGAGGACGTCTTCGTCGA
>CAYTRM010000235.1:0-4867 GCA_964440225.1 uncultured Thermoleophilia bacterium
ACAGCCGTCCGCCGTGACCAGCACGGTGTCCTCGATGCGCACGCCGGCGACCCCCTCGAGGTAGATGCCGGGCTCCACGGTGCAGACCATGCCCGCCTCCAGGCGGTCGCCGCGGGTGCGGCCGAGGCCCGGAGCCTCGTGGACGGCCAGCCCGACGCCGTGCCCCGTGCCGTGCCCGAACCGCTCGCCGTAGCCGGCGCCGTCGATGACGGCGCGTGCCGCGGCGTCGACGTCGCCGCGTCCGTCCGCGCCGTCGCGGACGGCGGCGAGCCCTGCGAGCTGCGCCTCGAGCACGACGTCGTAGACCCGCCGCAGTTCCTCCGGCACCTCCCCGGTCGCGTACGTGCGCGTGATGTCGCTGCAGTACCCCTCGACGCGCGCCCCCGTGTCGACGACGACGAACTCTCCCGGGGCGATGACTCTCTCGCCGGGCAGCGCGTGCGCCTGCGCGCCGTGCGCGCCGGCGGCGACGATCGCGGGGAACGCCTCGCCCTCCGCGCCGAGGCGGTGGTACTCGGCCTGGAGATCCCAGGCCACGTCGCGCTCGCGGCGTCCGGCCAGGCCGCGCCCGATCACCGTGGCCAGCCCCTCGTCGGTGACGGCGGCGGCGCGCCGCAGGGTCGCGACCTCCGTCGCGTCCTTGACGGCGCGGAGCCGCGACACGTGCTCGCCGACGTCGCGAAGGCCGCCGCGGTGGACGCGCCGCAGGCGCCGGTACCCGGCGTGGCTCAGGTCGGCGCCCTGGTAGCCGAGACGGGCGGCGGGCCCGAGGGCCTCCGCCGCCGCCCGCGCGCTGTGCGCCAGCAGATCCCCGCCGGTCACCTCGCCGAGCGCGAACTCCGCGACCTCTTCACGCACCTGCACCCAGAAGCGCGAGTCCGTGCAGATGAGGGCCGCCCCGGCGCCCACGACGAGTGTCGCGTCCTCACCCCGGAAGCCGGAGAGGTACCTCACGTCCACGGGGTCGGTCACGAGGATCCCGTCGAGCCCGAGGTCCTCCGCGACCTCGCGGCAGCGGCGCAGCCGGGAGCTCACGCGCGCCCACCCTCACGCACCAGCGCGGCGAGCGCCGCGACCGCATCGGCGTACCCTTGGGCGCCCTTGCCGTGAACGCGCACGTCGACCACGTCCGCGATCACCGAGACTCGCCTCCACGGCTCCCTTCGCTCCACGTCCGACAGATGCACCTCGGCGATGGGCGCGTCGACCAGCTCGAGCGCGTCGCGCAGCGCATAGCTGTAGTGCGTCCAGGCGCCGGGGTTCACGATCACGGCCCCGGCGCCCTCGCACGAGAGCTGGTGGAGTTTCTCCACCAGATCGCCCTCGTGGTTCGTCTGGTAGGAGTGGACGACGAAGCCCTGTTCCTCGCCGCGCTCCCTCACATAGTCTTCCAGCTCGGGGAGTGTCAGCGTCCCGTACACGTCGGGGTCCCGCTGGCCGAGCATGTCGAGGTTGACGCCGTGCAGCACCCACAACGTCTTCAGCGTCGCGTCAGCCATTCCACCGCCTCCAGTTGCAATTGGGCCGGGATACGCACGCCGGTCACCGGCGCACCCACGCGCCGCAGGAGCACGTACCCCACGCCCTCGGGGCCGACCTTCTTGTCGCGCGCCACGAGGTCGCACACATCCCCCGGCGCCACCCCCGTGAGGCGGCCCGGCAGCCCCAGGCCGTCGAGCAGCGCCTGCGCCTCCTCGTCGTCCGCCGCGCTCAGCCCGCAGACCCGTTGCGAGAGCCACAGCGCGGCGCGCAGCCCGAGCGCGACGGCCTCACCGTGCGTCCAGCGCGAGAACCCGGTCGCCGCCTCGATGGCGTGCCCTATCGTGTGGCCGAGGTTGAGCTCCGCCCTCCGGCCGGTCTCGCGCTCGTCCAGCTTCACGACGCTCGCTTTGAACGCGATCGAGCCGGCCACAAGCTCCTGCGTGACCGCCTCCGCGCGGAGCTCGCCGCGGGCCAGGCGGACGGCTCGCCCAAACACGTCTCCGCCGGCCAGGAGCCCGTGCTTGGCCACCTCGGCGGCGCCGCTGCGCAGCTCGCGGAGCGGGAGCGTCACTAGGGTCCCCAGATCGGCGACGACCAGATGCGGCTGATAGAACGAGCCCACGTAGTTCTTGCCGGCGCGGAAGTCGACCGCGACCTTGCCGCCGACCGAGGCGTCCACCTGCGCGAGCAGGGTGGTCGGCGCCTGGATGAAGCCGACGCCGCGCTGGTACGTTGCCGCCACGAACCCGGTGAGGTCACCCATGACGCCGCCGCCAAGAGCAAGGAGCGTGTCGCTCCTCGACACGCCGCGGTCGTAGAGCACGCCGTAGAGTTCCTCGGCGCGGCGCAGGCTCTTCTCCCGTTCCCCCGCCGGCAGCACCACGTGAGAGACGGCAAGACCGGCGCCGCGAAGGGCGGCGCGCACGCCGTCGAGGTACAGCGGCGCCACGTGCTCGTCGCAGAACACGACGACCTGGCCGCCGCCTCGCTCGCGCCGGGCGAGCCGGCCGATCTCGTCCAGAACGCCCCGCCCGACGACGATCGGATACGCGCGGGACGGCGCTTCCACGGCGAGGCGCTTCACGCCGGGTCTCCCGGGGTCTCCAGCGCCGCCTCGCCGCGACCGCCGCTCGCGCGCAGCGCCTCGGCGATCTCGGCGGCCAGCGCCTTCGGATCCTTGTCGCCGTCGTTCTCGACCACCAGGGTCGCGACATCGCGGTACAGCGGAGCGCGCACGCCCAGCAGTCTCTCGAACCCCCCCCGGTCGCGCGCCAAGGGGCGCTTGCCGAGGCCCGAGGCGCGCACACGCGCCCACAGCACGTCCGGCGAGGCCGTCAGCCAGACGACGTGCGGCAGACGGCCAATCGCCTCGCGCACCTCCCGGCTCAGCACCGCCCCACCGCCCAGCGAGAGCACCCCGGGCACGGCCAGGGCACGGGCCGCCGCCGCGGCCGCGACGTCTCGTTCGGTGGCGCGGAACGCGGCCTCACCGCGCCGCGCGAAGATCTCGTCGATGGGGCCTTCGATGCGGGTCACGAGGTCGTCGGTGTCGGTGAAGGGCAGGCCGAGGACCTCTGCGAGCGCTCGCCCCACGGCGCTCTTGCCGGCCCCCATGAATCCGACGACCGCGACCGCGCCCTGCGGCTCCGGCCGGCCCACCGCCGCGGTCACCTCTCCCGCACCCGGCGGAGAAACGCGTCGACCGCCGCCGCCAGGTCCTCCACCGTCGCGCCGCCGAACCGCTCCAGGGCGGCGTCGGCAAGGGTGAGCGCCACGACCGCTTCGAGCACCACGCCGGCAGCCGGGACCGCGCACACGTCCGAGCGCTCGAACCGCGACTCCACCTCCCGGTGCGAGCCGAGCTCCACGCTGGCCAGCGGCTCCCGCAGAGTGGCGATCGGCTTCATCGCGACCCGCAGCACGATGGGCTCACCGGTCGAGATGCCGCCCTCCACGCCTCCGGCATTGTTGGCGCAGCGGACGTAGCCTCGCTCGGCATCGTAGCCGAGAGGGTCGTGCACCCGGCTGCCCGGCAGCGAGGCCGCCGCGAACCCGAGCCCGAACTCCACGCCCTTCATCGCCGGAACGGTCATCACGGCCCCCGCGAGTCGGGCCTGCAGGCGGCGGTCTCCCTGCGCGTACGTGCCGACACCCGGCGGATAGCCGAAGGCCAGGATCTCGACGACGCCTCCGAGCGTGTCACCACGGGCGCCGGCGGCGTCGATGGCCGCGCACATGCGTCGGCCGGCCTCAGAGTCCAGACAGCGCACGGGGTCCGCCTCGACCGCGGCGACGTCGTCCGGCGTCATCGATGCCGGACTGCGCTCGCCCCCCACGGCGATCACGTGGCTGACCACGCGGCAGCCGATCTCGGTGAGGATCCGCTTGGCGACGGCGCCGCAGGCGACCTTCATGGCCGTCTCGCGCGCGCTCGCCCGTTCTATGACGTCGCGGATATCGTCGAGGTCGTACAGCAGCGCCCCGCCGAGATCGGCGTGTCCCGGTCTGGGGACCCGCACCGAATCCTCCGCGCCGGCGACCGGCGGCGGTGACTCGCCGCCCGGCTCAGGCTCCGCAGGGCCCTGGGCAGGTGCCTCGACCGCCATCGTGACGCCCCAGTTGGCGGCGTCCCGGTTCTTGACGAACAAGGCCAGCGGCGCTCCGGTCGTGACGCCGTGGCGGACGCCCCCGAGGATCCTCACGGCGTCCTTTTCGATCGCCTGGCGGCCGCCGCGACCGTAGCCGCCCTGCCGCCGCGCGAGATCAGCGTCGATGTCCGCCGCGGAGAGCGACAGGCCGGCCGGGCATCCCTCGAGGATGCCGGTCAGGCCCTCGCCGTGGGATTCGCCGGCCGTGAGATATCTCAGACGACTCATGCTCCCTACCTTATCCGCGCCGCGAGCGCCCGCACAAGGCGCGACGGCGCCGGTCACAACGAACGACGGGGCGGCCTGCGGCCGCCCCGTCGCCGAAATCGCTTGCCCGATACGCCTACTTGATGACCACCTGACCGGCGTGCAGCGTCAGCGTCTGGTCGCCGTGCCTGATGGTGACCGTCTGCGCGCTCACGTCGATGGCGAGGATCTCGATCTCCCCCCACGCCGTGGTGAAGACGTCGCCGACCTTCTTGTCGGTATAGGTCTTGCCGTCCACCTCGAAGGTGGCGAGCGCGGTGCCGTTCTGGCTGCTCACACTCAGCACGGCGATGGAGTGCCCACTGCTGCTGCCGCCGCCGGCTCCGCCGATGGAGGTCACCGCCAACGTGTAGGTGTCGCCGTTCTCCAGCGTCACCTGGACGGACTCCCCGAGATACACCGTGATGGAACCGTTCCCGTTCTCGAGGGCGCCGTCGATCACCGAGAAGCTGACGTCGCCGGACGCGACA
>CAYTRM010000236.1:0-4864 GCA_964440225.1 uncultured Thermoleophilia bacterium
TGACCATCATGCTCAGCTCGGCCTCCCTTCATCGGCTTCCGGCCCGCCCGCCTCGAGAGAGGCGAGCTTGCGCAGGAAGAACTCGATCTCATCTTCTGTACCCACGCTGACGCGGGCCCACCCGGGGCAGCCCAGCGCGTTCCCGTCGCGGACGATCGCGCCCATCTCGAGGAGCGCCCCGCAGACCTTCTCGTGCGGGTGGCGCAGGTCTCGCGTGTCCACGAGCATGAAGTTCGCCTGGCTCGGCACGCTCTCGCGCCCGCGTTCTCGCAGGCGCGCCGCCAGATGCTCGCGGAGCCGCGCGTTCTCCTCGCGCCTCGTCGCCACCTGAGCCTCCAGCGGCAGCGCGGCGAGCGCGGCCACCTGCGCCACCCGGCTGACGTTGAAGGGCTGCCGCAGCTTGTCGATCGCCGCCGTGACCTCGGGATCGCACAGTCCGTAGCCGACGCGAAGCCCGCACAGACCGTAGATCTTCGAGAAGGTCCGCAGGACGACCACGTTGTCGTGCGCCTTCTGGATGGCCAGCGCGCCCTGGCTGTCGTCGCCGGTGACGAACTCGTTGTACGCCTCGTCGATGATGATCAGCACGTCCTCCGGGACCGACTCGACGAGCTTCTCGACGGCGGCGGCGGGAACGTACGTACCGCTGGGGTTGTTCGGATTGCAGACGATCACGAGCCTGGTGCGAGGCGTGACCGCCGCCGCCATGGCCTCGAGATCGTGGGCGAAGTCGACGAGCGGCACCGCTACCGGCACGGCCTCGTGCCGCAGGCAGATGTCGTTGTACACGACGAACGACGGGTCGGCGAACACCACCTCGTCGCCCTTCTCGAGCACGGCGTCACCCAGGAGCATGAGCAACTCGCACGAGCCGGCGCCGACGATCACGTCGCCCGGGGTGCACGCGTAGCGCTCCGCCAGAGCGGCGCGCAGGTCGGTGCAGAAACCGTCCGGGTAGCGGTTCAGGTCGTCGAGCGCGTCGATGACGGCCTGCTTGACCTCGGGAAACGGGGGCAGCGGGTACTCGTTCGAGGCGAGCTTCACGACTTCGCTGAGCCCGAAGCGCCGCATGACGAGCTCCAGCGGCAGGCCGGGCTCATACGCCGCCATGCGCGCGAGAGCTGGGATCAGTCGTACGGCCATGCGCTCACTCCGGCAGGTCGAGGCGCAGCTGTCGCGCGCCGTGCAGGTACACGTGGTGGACGGCGCGGTCACGGGGCAGGTACACGTGCATGAGCACGCGGATGCAGCGCTCGATCGCGTCGTCGACCGGGATCTCCTGGCAGCACAGCAGAGGGGTCTCCGAGAGGCCGACCGTGCGCGCCGCCACCGCGGGGAAGTCGGCGCGCAGATCGGGCGTGGCGCTGAAGATCGCGCTGACGACGTCGTCGACGGCGAGCCTGTTACGCTCCAGGATCGCCGTGACGAGCTCGCCGGTGCGGTAGCCGATGGCATCGCTCGTGTCGCGCACGACGGTCGTCGCCCCGCGGATCGCGCGAAGTCGTTCCGTGACCACGGTCATGTGGCGAGTGTTCGCATAGTGCCTGTAAGATTATACACCCGTCAGGCCCTCGTCCGCCGCTTCGACGGGCGCGGCTTCCGCGGCCAGCGGCACGGGTGACCCCTCCACCTCCTGCGACACCTCACCTGCGACCGACTCACCGGCGCGGCGCAACGACTCGACCTCCTCGCCCGACAGCTGACGGTGTCCGCCCGGCTCGAGGCCCTTGTCGGTCAGCGTGCCGTAACGGCGGCGGCTCAGTTCCTCTACCGGCAGGCCCACGGCCGCGAACATCCGCCGCACCTGGCGCTTGCGCCCCTCGTGGATGGTGAGCTCGACCAGCGCCGTCTTCGCACTCTGCTTCTTGAGCTTGACCTCCGCGGGCGCGGTAGGGCCGTCCTCGAGGTCGACGCCCTGCCGGAGCGTGCCCAGCGCCCGCCGGCTGACCTTGCCGCGCACCCGCGCGACGTAGGTCTTCGGGACGCCGTACCGCGGGTGCATGAGCTGGTTCGCCAGCACGCCGTCGTTGGTGAGGATGATGAGGCCGGTGGTGTCCACGTCGAGGCGGCCGACCGGGAACAGGGCCCGGCCGCCGGGGACCATGTCCACGATGACCTTCTCGGCGTGGGGGTCGCTGCGCGTGCTGGCCACGCCGCGCGGCTTGTTGACCAGGATGTAGCGGAGCTCCCGGGCCTCGACCGGCTCGCCGCGCACGGCGACCACGTCGTCGGCGCCGACCTTGTGGCGCGGAAAGGTGATCACCTCGTCGTTCACGGTCACGACTCCCTCGCGGATGAGCTCGTCGCACGAGCGCCGGGAACCGACCCCCGAGCGAGCGAGGAACACGACCAGATTCATTGGCTGGGCGGGGCTCATAGCCCCCTCCTCTCGGCGTTGGCGTGGAGGCGTGAGCGGATCTCCTCTACCTCGTCCGCGCGCAGGGCGAACTCGTCCAGCGGCGGGAGCTCCGCCCGGCTGGAGAGACCGAAGAGCTTCAGGAAGCGCTCACCGGTGCCGTACAGGATCGGCGCTCCCGGTGTGTCGGCGCGGCCCTGCTGCTCGACCAGGCCGCGCTCTTCGAGCGACCCGAGCGCCCACTCCGAAGACACACCCCGGACCTGCGCGATCTCGGCCCGCGTGACGGGCTCCAGATAGGCCACCACGGCGAGCGTCTCGAGCAGCGCGGGACTGAGGTCGTCCGGCCTCTCGGCCCCGGTCAGGCGTCGCACGTCTTCCGCGCACTCCTCGGCGACGGCGAAGGTCACGCCGCCGGCGACATCGCGCACGACGAGCCCATGACGACCTTGGCGGTACTCCTCGCGGAGCTCGGCCAGCGACTCGGCGACGTCCTCCTCCGAGCGCTCGCACGCCGCGGCCAGACGAGCGACCGTCACGGGACGCGATGAGATGAAGAGGAGCGCCTCGAGGCGCGTGGTGAGCGGTCGCATGCTGGCCTGTGTCGAGTGCCGGGACGCGGTCGATGCTACCGCACACCGCCGTCCGGCGTCACCCGGTGGCGACGGCGGCGACCCTGCTGACCACGATGTCGCCGAAGTGCCGGGTCTGGCGCAGGCTGGCCTCGCCGGCGGAATTCATCTCCAGCAGCGCGAAGAAGGTGACGGCTCGCTCCAGCCTGTCCGCCGGCGCCACCTCCGCGAACGTGAACTCGCCTTCGTCGTCGAGGATCAGCCGCAACCGGCGAAGCTCCTTCACGAGCGACACGGCGAGGTCGGCCAGATGGCTGGTGTCCGGCGCGGGCGGCTCGCGCAAGAGAGGCGCCAGCGCGTCGCCCAGCGCCTGCGCCGGCAGCGCGCCTTCGGCGGCCGGCCGGCGCAAGAGCTCGGCGGGGACCGGCGCGCTGCGGTACAGCCTGCCGCAGTGCTCGTCCCAGCGGGCGCGCAGGCCCACGGCCGCGGCGCGGAACTGGCTGTAGCGCACGAGCCGCTCGAGAAGCCGGCTCGCCGCCTCGTCCGGGTCGAGATCCTCGAGCTGCTCCTCGACGTCCTCTTCCAGAAGCAGCCGCGACTTCATCTCGAGCAGGGCGGCGACGAGCACGACGAACTGCGAGGTCGCGTCGAGGTCGAACTCGCCGCTGTCGGCCAGCCGCAGCACGTACTCGGCGATGATGCGCGAGACGCGCACCTCCCAGATGTCGATCTCGTCACGCAGGATCAGCGTGACCAGCAGGTCGAACGGCCCGTCGAAGACGTCGAGGTCGAGCTCGAATGAGCGGTCTGCCTGCGGCGGCCCGCCCGCCCGCCCGCCTGAGAACGGTTCAACGGGAGGTGCGGCGAGGGCGCTCGCGTCAGCGTGCATCGCCGTCACCACCTCGCCTGCTCATGCCGGCGTCAGTCCGTCTCGCCACGCAGGCGTCGCGCGCGTGGGTCGGCAGCCCGCCACTCCATCCGCTTCGCGCACGGCGCGCCTCACTCCTCAGGCTGGTTCACGAAGGACGGGATGTCGAAGGCTCCGCTCTCGAAGTCGGGCGCCGGGCCGAACGGCGTACCCCGGTCTTCCGCGGGCTCCCGCGGCGCCGCGTGGCCGGCGGATGGCCCGGCGGGCGGCGGCGCCGTGCGCGCGCCCTCGTCGCCGAAGCCGGTCGCCACCACGGTGATCGAGATCTTGCCTTCGAGACGCTCGTCCACGACGGCCCCGAAGATGATGTTGGCGTCGTCGTCGGCGGCCTCGCTGATGACTCCCGCCGCCTCGTTCACCTCGTAGAGCGTCAGATCCTCGCCGCCGGTGATGTTCAGCAGCAGCCCCCGCGCGCCGTCGATGCTCGTCTCGAGCAGCGGCGAGTTGATCGCCATGTCGGCGGCCGCCTGGGCGCGGTTCTCGCCGCCGGCGACGCCGATGCCGAGCAGGGCCGTTCCGGCGTCGTGCACGATGGTCCGGACGTCGGCGAAATCCAGGTTGATGAGGCCGGGTACGGTGATCAGATCGGTGATGCCCTGCACGCCCTGGCGCAGGATGTCGTCGGCGTGCTGGAACGCCTCGACGACGCTCGTGTTGCGCTCGACCACCTCGAGCAACCGGTCGTTGGGGATCGCGATGACGGTGTCCGCGGCCTCCCGAAGCGCCACGATGCCCTCGGCCGCCTGGCGCTGGCGCCGGTTACCCTCGAATCCGAACGGCCGAGTGACGATGGCGATGGTCACGGCCCCCAGCTCGCGCGCGACCTGCGCGACGACGGGCGAACCTCCGGTGCCGGTGCCTCCGCCCTCGCCCGCGGTGACGAACACCAGGTCGGCGCCGCGCAGCGCCGTCTTCAACTGGTCGCGACCGATCTCCATGGCCTCGCGCCCCACCTCCGGGTCGGCGCCGCCGCCGAGACCGTGGGTGAGCTCCTGGCCGATGTGGATC
>CAYTRM010000237.1:0-4859 GCA_964440225.1 uncultured Thermoleophilia bacterium
ACGGCCGGCTACGGCACGGCTCTGGGCGTCATCCGCGCCGCGGCGGCGCGCTACGACGGCATCTCCGTTCTCGTCGACGAGACCCGCCCGTGGCTGCAGGGCGCCCGCCTCACCGCCTGGGAGCTCGGCGTCGAGGGCATCCCGTACAGGCTGATCAGCGACAACATGGCCGGGCACTTCATCCAGCGCGGCGAGGTCGACGGCGCCGTGGTCGGCGCCGACCGTATCGCCGCGAACGGCGACACCGCCAACAAGATCGGCACCTACAGCGTGAGCGTGCTCGCCAAGGAGCACCACGTCCCCTTCTACGTGGCGGCGCCTCTCTCGACGGTCGACCTCACCCTCCCCAGCGGAGCCGGGATCCCGATCGAGGAGCGCGCCGAGCACGAGGTCACGAGCTTCCACGGCCGGCAGGTGGCTCCCGACGGCGCGCGTGCCCTGCACCCGGCCTTCGACGTCACGCCGGCGGCGAACATCGCCGCCGTCGTCACGGAGGCCGGCATCCTGCGCGCCCCGTTCGGGCCGGCGCTCGCGGCCGCGTGCGCCGGCGGGGAGTGCGAGCGATGACCGTCCGCGCCTACGTCATGGCGGCGGGCCTCGGCACCCGCCTCTACCCGCTGACCGGGCTCACGTCCAAGCCCATGGTGCCCATCCTGAACCGCCCGGTGCTGGAGCACCTGCTCAATCTCCTGTCCCGGCACGGGGTCACCCAGCTGGCCGCGAACCTGCACTACCACCCCGAGAAGATCCGCGCGTACTTCGGCGACGGCGCCGAGTTCGGCGTCGAGGTGCGCTACCACCTCGAGGAGCACCTGCTCGGCACCGCCGGCGGCGCCGACGCGTTTCGCGAGTTCCTCGGCGACTCCACGTTCCTCGTCATGAGCGGTGACGGCCTCACCGACATCGACCTCACCGCCTTTCTTGCCGCGCATCGCGCCGCGGGGGGCATCGCCACTATGGCCGTCAAGCAGGTGAAGGACCCGTCGCTCTACGGGGTCGTGGTCCGCGACGCCGACGGGCGCGTGACGGGTTTCCAGGAGAAGCCGCCTCCCGGGGAGGCGCTGTCCGACCTGTGCAACTGCGGCATCTACGCGTTCGAGCCGCAGATCTTCGACTACGTCGCCCCCGGCGCGTTCGTCGACTGGGCGAAGGACGTCTTCCCGGCGCTGCTCGCCGACGGCCGCCCGTTCCACGCCTGGGAGCTCCGGACGTACTGGAACGACGTCGGCAACATCGAGCAGTACCGGCTGAGCAACTTCGACGCCCTGCTCGGGCGCGTCGCGCTCGACGTCCCGGGCCGCCAGATCTCGCCGGGCGTCTGGGTGGGGCAGGGCACCGAGATCGAAGCGGGCGTGCGCCTCGAGGGGCCGCTCCTCCTCGGCGCGGGCTGTCTCGTGGAGGCCGGCGCCGAGCTCATCGGGCCGCTGATCGTCGGTGACGGCTGCGTCATCGAGCGCGGCGCCGTACTCGAGGGCGTGATCCAGTGGGAGGGCGCGAAGGCCGGGCGTGGCTCCCGCCTTGACGGCAGCATCCTCGGCCGGCACGTCATCGTGCACCACGAGGCCGTCGTGCGCGAGGACGCCGTCATCGGCGACCGCTCCGACGTCGCCCCGCACGCCCACGTCTCCGCGGGCGCGCGCGTCGAGCCGCGGTCGTGCATCGGTCCCGACGACATCCGCGTCGGGCCGAGCGGCGAGTGACGGCGGGCCGCGAGTGAACGCCTCCGGCGCGCTCGACGGCCTGCTCGACCTGGTCTTTCCCAAACGCTGCGTCGTGTGCCGGGCCGCCGGCGCGTGGCTCTGCGAGTCGTGCGCCGCCGGCCTCCGGCCGCTGCCCGAGCGGCGCTGCCGCCGCTGCGGCGCGCCGGTCCGCGGCGCCCGGCCGCAGCGCTCGCGTCGGTCTGACGCCGCCGACCCTGTGCCCCTGCGCCCTTCCTGCCCCGAGTGTCGCGACCGGGACCTGGCCTTCGTCTCCGCGGTGGCGGCGTACTGCTACGAGGGGCCGGCGCGGGCCCTGGTCACGGCGTGCAAGTTCCGCGCCCTGCGCTCTCTGGTCGACGACATGGGGGAGAGAGCCCAGCCGGCGTTCGCCGCCGCGTACGGCGGAGGCCGGGGCGGCGTCGTGACGTCCGTCCCGGCGCACCGCGACCACCGTCTCGAGCGCGGCTTCGACCCCGCCGAGCTCCTGGCTCGCCGGCTTGCGCGCGACGCCGGCCTCACCTATGCTCCGCTGCTCCGTCGCGTGAGGCACGGAGCCCGTCAGAGCGGGCTCGCCCGGGCCGAACGCGCCGCCAACGTCCGTCGTGCGTTCGCGTTGCGGGAGAGCGGCATCAGGGTAGGTACTAAGGCGAAGAAAGTGATCATCGTCGACGACGTCTACACCACAGGTGAAACGTTGAACCAGTGTGCTGAAGCGTTTGCGCACTCCGACCTCGAAGCCCACGCATTCACCTTCGCGCGCACCGTGCGTGCGACTCCCTCCCAAGCATCGCTAGACCATGCCGTCCAGAAGGAGCGATGTCCATGAAAACTCAGATCAAGGGCCGCAACGTCACCGTGACGCCCGCACTCCAAGACTACGCGGGCGAGAAGATCGAGCATGTGCACAAGCTCCTGCAGCAGCGCAAGATCGATGAGGTGACGAGGGTGGAACTCGAGCTCAGAGTCGAGAAGAACCCGAGCATCTCGGAGCCGTGCATCGCCGAGGCGACCGTGTTCACCCGCGGACCCGTGATCAGAGCGCGCGAAACGTCGACCGACATGTACGCGGCCATCGACCTGGTCAGCGACAAGCTCGTCCGGCGCGTGAAGAAGTACCACGACAAGCTGCACGGCAAGACGCGCCACGGGCACGAGAAGCCGGTGCTTCCTGCGGAGCCTGGCCCCGAGCTCGCGCCTGTCGCCGCGGCCGCCTCGCTGGCCGACGAGATCGCCGGAGAAGCGGAGCACGCCGGCGACAATGGCCGCATCGTCAAGACGAAGCAGTTCGCGCTCAAGCCGATGTCGGTGCACGAGGCCACGCTCCAGCTCGAACTGGTCGGCCACGACTTCTTCGTGTTCACGAACGCCGAGTCGAACCGCACCAACGTCGTCTACCGGCGTAACGACGGCCACTACGGACTCATCGAGCCGTTCGAGAACTGAGACGACCGCCGGAGTGCGCGCGGCCATGCGATCGTCATCCGGCGGCGTCGTGTCGCGGAGCGACTCCTGTCGGCTGCTGTGCGACAATAGGCGGCGACGCTAGCAACCGCACCCCGGGAGTCGCGCGACTGTGATGAAGATCGTCGACAAGCTGCTGCACGCCGGCGAGGGCCGGCGGCTCAAGACGCTCCAGGATCAGTCGGCTCGCGTCGGCGACCTCGAGCCCACCGTCACCGGCCTCAGCGACGAGGAACTCCGCGGCAAGACGGCCGAGTTCCGCGGACGGCACGAGAACGGCGAGCTTCTCGACGACCTGCTCTTCGAGGCCTTCGCCGTGGCCCGCGAGGCGGCGAAGCGTGCCCTCGGCATGCGCCCCTTCGACGTCCAGGTGCTCGGCGGCATCGTCCTCCACGACGGCGACATCGCCGAGATGAAGACCGGCGAGGGCAAGACGCTCGTCGCGACCATGCCCATGTACCTCAACGGCCTCGCGGGCAAGGGCGCCCACCTCGTCACGGTCAACGACTACCTCGCCAAGCGCGACGCCGAGTGGATGGGCGAGGTCTACCGTTTCCTCGGTCTCGACGTCGGGGTGATCCAGGCCAACATGACTCCCGAGGAGCGCCGGGCGCAGTACAACGCCGGCGTGACTTACGGCACCAACTCCGAGTTCGGCTTCGACTACCTGCGCGACAACATGACGATGCGCCGCGAGCACATGGTCCAGCGCGGCCATCACTACTGCATCGTCGACGAGGTCGACTCGATCCTCATCGACGAGGCGCGCACGCCGCTCATCATCAGCGGCGCTCCCGAGACGGCCGCCGACACGTATCGCCAGTTCGCCCGCGTCGTCCCGCGCCTCATCCCCGGAGAGGACTACGAGGTCGACGAGAAGCAGCGCACGGCCGCGATCACCGAGAGCGGCGTCGCCAAGGTCGAGCGCGCGCTCGACATCGACAATCTGTACAAGGATCAGAACGGCGCGCTCGTCAACCACCTCATCCAGGCGCTTCGCGCCGAGGCGCTCTACTCCAAGGACGTCGAGTACGTGGTGCAGAGCGGCGAGGTGCTCATCGTCGACGAGTTCACCGGCCGCATCCTCGACGGGCGCCGGTACTCGGAGGGTCTGCACCAGGCGATCGAGGCCAAGGAGAAGGTGCCGATCCGCGAAGAGAACCAGACGCTCGCGACGATCACGCTGCAGAACTACTTCCGCATGTACGACGTCCTTGCCGGCATGACCGGTACGGCCAAGACCGAGGAAGACGAGTTCCGCCAGATCTACCAGCTCGAGGTGGTGCAGGTCCCCACGAACTCGCCGATGGTGCGCAACGACGAGAACGACTACATCTTCACGACCGCCAAGGAGAAGTACGCGGCCGTCGTCGAGGATCTGGTCGAGCGCTACGAGACCGGCCAGCCCGTGCTGGTCGGTACGGTCTCGGTCGAGGTCAGCGAGATGCTCTCGCGGCTCCTCGACCGGAACGGCGTGCGGCACAACGTCCTGAACGCCAAGCAGCACGAGCGCGAGGCCGGCGTCATCGAGGACGCGGGCCAGAAGGGCACCGTCACCATCGCCACGAACATGGCCGGCCGCGGCGTCGACATCAAGCTCGGCGAGGGCGTGATCGAGGCCGGCGGCCTGTACGTGCTCGGTACCGAGCGCCACGAGAGCCGCCGCAGTGTTGTCGACGTCGGTTGAGTCGGGTGCAT
>CAYTRM010000238.1:0-4792 GCA_964440225.1 uncultured Thermoleophilia bacterium
GTGGCGACCGATACTTCCCCTTGTGGCGGCTCGCGGCCATGACGGGCATGAGGCGCGCGGAGCTCGCCGGCCTCCGGGCCCGTGACGTCGACTGGAAGACGGGCGTCGTCGAGGTCCGCCACACGATCACGGCGGTGTACGCCGAGACGCCGGAGGGCGGGAAGAAACCGAAGCGCGGCCAGGCGGTGCAACTGGTCGACGGCGAGCCGAAGTCCGGCAAGGCGCGTCCGGTCGACCTGGACGCCGTGACGCTGGCGGCGCTCAAGATGCAGAAGAAGACGCTGGCGCGCGAGCGGCTCGCCTCTCCCCTGCCGGCCTTCAACCGTGCCGGCCTGCTGTTCGTCGATGAGGCCGGCGGCGCCCTGCACCCCGACTACCTGAGCCGGCGCTTCCGCAAGCTGGTTGCCGGCACGGAGCTGCCGACCATCCGACTGCACGATCTGCGCCACACGCACGCCTCGCTGCTACTGGCGGCCGGCGTCCCGGTGCACGTCGTCTCGCAGAGGCTCGGGCACTCTGACCCGGGCTTCACCATGCGCGTGTACGGCCACCTTCTGCCGCGGCAGCAACGCGACGCGGCGGAACTCGTGGCGGGCATGGTGATCAGCGGCCAGGGCGCGGATTAGCAAAACCGTTAGCAAACGGGGCGAAGAAAGGGGGTCTCACGAGGTAAAAGTGCTGGTAGCGGCGGTAGGACTCGAACCTACGACACGCGGATTATGATTCCGCTGCTCTGACCAGCTGAGCTACGCCGCCACGGCGGATGCCTACGGTACCACAGGCACATTTGGCGCTCAATCCGCGCCCGGAGCGGCCGCTCGCCGGCCTTCGGCCGGGGCCGGCGGCCGCGTTCGTCGGCGTCCTCCCGACCGGATGACGGCGCCCTCATGCATCCGTGAAACGTATGCGGATGCCCGCGTGTCCATCAGCCCACCCGCGCACCGCGGCGGGCACCCGTCCCGGTTGAAAGCGCCCCCGCTTTCGCGTAGTATTCCACGGCTCCCGGGGGAGTGCCCGAGTGGTTAAAGGGGGCGGACTGTAAATCCGTTGGCGCAGCCTACCCAGGTTCAAATCCTGGCTCCCCCACCAGCTAGCCCGGTTAGCTCAGTCGGCAGAGCACCTCCATGGTAAGGAGGGGGTCCGCGGTTCGAGTCCGCGACCGGGCTCCACCTCTCCCCTCAGCACCCCAGCGGAGCGGACGGCGTCAGCAGATCCGCGGCAGCAGCTCCCCGACCGGCATGTCGAGCACGCGGCGGGTGCCGAACTCCGTGCGCAGGGCGACGCGGCCGGGGTGGGCGGCGGTGACGAAGCCGATCCGCCGTGCTTCGCGTCCGTACTCGGTCTCCCTGACGGCGGCGACCACCGCGTCGGCCGTCTCGGGCGCCGTCACCAGCACCATCTTGCCCTCGTTGGCGAGCGTCAGCGGGTCGTAGCCGAGCAGGTCGCAGACGGAGCGGACGGCAGGCGAGACGGGGATCGACGACTCCTCGACCTCGATGCCCAGGCCGGACTCCTCGGCCAGCTCGGCGAGGACGGTGGTGAGGCCGCCGCGGGTGGCGTCACGCAGAAAGCGGACCGACTCGGCGGAACCGTCCGCCTCGCGAGCCGCATCCAGCGCCGCCTCGACGAGGCCCCACAGCGGCGCGCAGTCACTGCGCACGTCGGCGCTGAACGTGAACTGCCCCCGCGCCGCCAGGATCGCGACGGCGTGGTCGCCGATGCTCCCGCTCAGGATCACGGCGTCGCCGTCGCGCACCGCGGCGGAGCCCAGGTCGTGCGCCACGACGATCTCGCCGACGCCGGTCGTGGTGATGAACAGCCCGTCGGCGGCGCCCCGCTCGACCACCTTGGTGTCGCCGGTGACGATGTGCACGCCGGCCTCCCGCGCCGTGCTCGCCATGCTGGCGCAGAGGGCGCGCAGATCGTCGAGGAGGAAGCCCTCCTCGATGATGAAAGCCGCGGCGAGCGCCAGCGGCCGGGCGGCCGCCGTCGCCAGGTCGTTGACGGTGCCGGCGACGGAGAGGCGGCCGATGTCGCCGCCGGGGTACGTCAGCGGCTGCACGACGTGGGCGTCGGTGGTGAGCGCGATGCGGCCGCCCGTGCTGAGAGAAGCCGCGTCGTCGAGCCGGTCGAGCACCGGGTTGGCGAAGGCCCGCACGAAGACGTCTTTGACGAGGTCGCGGTACAGCTTGCCGCCGCTACCGTGACCGAGCAGCACCCTGTCGCTAGTCATCTATCCCCCTGTACCGGTAGCGAGCGGCGCAGGCTCCCTCGCTGCTCACCATGCAGGCGCCCACGGGATCCTCCGGCGTGCAGCGCGCGCCGAAGAGGGCGCACTCGGCCGGGTCGGTGACCCCGCGCAGCACCTCGCCGCAGCGGCACCCGGCCGGCTCCAGCGGCGGCTCCAGATCCGCGGGGAAGCGCAGGGCGGCGTCGGCGTCGGCGAACTCGGGGCGCAGGGCCAGGCCCGACGCAGGGATGACGCCCAGGCCCCGCCAGTCGGCGTCACCGGGCCGGAACACCTGCTCCAGGAGCTTCTGCGCGATGACGTTGCCCTCGGAGCGCACCGCTCGGCCGTATTCGTTCGCGATCGCCGGCTCGCGCATCCGCACGAGGCGCAGCAGCGCGCGCAAGATGTCGTGCGGCTCGAACCCGGCGACGACGCCCGAGACGCCGTAGTCACGCGCGAGGAACTCATAGCCGGCCGTGCCCGTGATGACGCTCACGTGACCGGGCAGCAGGAAGCCGCTGATGGGCGTCTCCCCCAGGTCGAGCAGGGCCTTGAGCGGCAGCGGCATGGTCTTGTGCATGCTGAGCACGGAGAAGTTCGTGAGACCGAGAGCGCGCGCCTCGAGCAGCGAAGCGGCGATGGTCGGCGCGGTGGTCTCGAAGCCGATGCCGGCGAACACGACTTCTCTCTCCGGCTCCGCGGCGGCCAGGTGCACGGCGTCGCGCGGCGAGTAGACGACGCGCACGTCGGCGCCGGCCGCGCGCTCGGCGGCGAGCGTCGTGCGCGAGGCGGGGACGCGGATGAGGTCGCCGAAGGTGGCGAGCGTCACCTCGGGGAGGCGCGCGAGCGCCACCACGCGGTCGAGGTCGGCCATGGCCGTCACGCAGACGGGGCACCCGGGCCCGCTGATGAGCCTGAGGCCGTCGGGAAGGAGCTGGCGCAACCCATAGCGGGCGATGGACATGGTGTGCGTGCCGCAGACCTCCATGACGGTGAGCCCCGGGCGCGCCTCGGCCTGCAGCTCCGCGGCCAGCCGCCGCAGGGCGTCAGCCGCCGCCATCACCGGCCGCCCCGTCGCCGGCCGCCGCGTCGCCGGCGTCGTCGCCGGCCTCGAAGAAGCCGTCGGCATCGTCGTCGTCGGCGAACGCCCCGATCTCCCGCAGGAGGTCGTAGGTCTCCTGCGCCTCGCTCTCGTCGATCACGCTGATGGCGAAGCCGGCGTGCACCAGCACCCAGTCGCCGACGCCGGCGTCCGGCACCAGCATGAGGCTGCACTGCTGCTCGAGGCCCTCGGTGGCGATCGTCGCCAAGGGGCCGTCCACGGAGGTGACGCGCATGGGAAGGGCGAGGCACATATCGGGATCCTGGATCGCGGCCGGGCTCGCGCCGCGGTCAGCGAAGCTCCCCGCGGCGCTCAAGGACAGTATAGCCCGCCACCGCGGCCTGCCCCAGCGCGACCCCACCGTCGTTGACGGGCACGCGCCCGGCGGCGAGCACCTCGAAGCCGTCGCCGGTGAGCAGCTCGTCGCAGGCGTCGGCGAGCAGCCGGTTCTGGAAGACGCCGCCGGAGAGGGCGACCGCCGTGAGGCCCGTCGCCGCCCTGACGCGGCCGCAGAGATCGAGGACGAGCGCGGCGACCGTCGCGTGCAGCCGCGCGCCCACCTGCCCGGACGGCGCGCCCGCCTCCAGGTCGCCGAGCACGCCCGCGACGAGCGGCGCCAGGCGCACCACAGCCGGCGCGGGCGTGGCGGAGCCGGCGACGGCATCCGTTCCGCGTCGCGCGTCCGCCGCGCCCGCCGCCGCGCTGTGCACGGCGGCCCATTCGGCAGCCCCGCGGCGCGGGGCCGTCGCGGCCGCCCCGGGGTCGCCGTCGATGTCGTACGGGTACGGGTCGCCGGCGGCGGGCGAGCGCATCTCGAGCTCGATCGCCGCCTGCCCCTCGTACGTGATCTCGTGGCGGACGCCGGCGAGCGCGGCCACGGCGTCGAACAGACGTCCACAGCTCGAGGTGAGCGGCGTGTTGACGCGCCGGTCGATCTGCCGCACGACCGCCTCCAGCTCGTCGTCCGTCGGGGCATGAAGGCCGGCCTGGGACTCGCCGCCTGCACCCTCCCTCGCGGCGGCGGCGCGCAGCAGACGCGCCGCCCGCGCCAGCCCGTCGGCGCCGAGCAGGGCGTAGCTCCAGCCCAGAGCGGCTCGCCACGGCCGCCGGATGGCGGCCGCGCCGCCGGGCAGCGGGAGCTCCTCGAGGTGGGCGACACGCCGGTAGCCCAGCAGGTCGCAGACCAGCACCTCTCCCCCCCACAGCCGTCCATCGTCGCCGAACCCCAGGCCGTCCAGGCTCACGCCGATCACAGGCTCCTCGCGACCGTGCTCCACCAGCCGCGCGGCGATGTGCGCGTGGTGATGCTGCACGGCGACCTTGTCGGTCTGAGGCAGACTCAGCGCGTACTTCGTGGCCAGGTACTCCGGGTGCAGGTCGTAGGCGACGACCTCCGGCTCCAGGCGGAAGAGGTGCCGGTACACGGCGATGCTCGCCTCGTAGTGCTCGAGCGTCTCGAG
>CAYTRM010000239.1:0-4703 GCA_964440225.1 uncultured Thermoleophilia bacterium
AGCTCGACCCCTCTGCCGGCGACCTCGCCGTCACCGCCGGCTGGGGCCACGCCGGCAAGGGCGGCGTCACCATGCCGGGCCGCGGTCGCGTCGTCGAGCGTCCCTATACCGAGGCCGAGCTCGCTGCCTTCCGCGAGGGCCTCGCCGACCTCGGCCTCACCTACGACCAGCTCACCGCCTGCCTCGGCGGCGCCTGCTACGAGGTCTACCTGAGTGACGTCGCCTACTGGCGCTGCGTCCCCGCCCGCGTCTGGAAGTACACCATCGGCGGCTACCAGGTGATGAAGAAGTGGCTGAGCTACCGCGAGCGCCCCCTGCTCGGGCGTGACCTCAAGCCCGACGAGGCGCGCTACGTCCAGGAGATGACCCGCCGCATCGCCGCCATCCTGCTGCTCGAGCCGGCGCTTGACGCCAACTACGAGCGGGTCAAGGCGGATACCTATTCGTGGCCGGCGAAATGACCACCTCGAGGCGCGACAACGTCAACTCGCGAACGACACTGTCACCCATGCGCTTCTGCCTTCAGCCGCGTATGCTCGGACTTGTCAGAGAACCCTTCGACCTCACAGGCGCGGAATGAATCTCTTCACCATCGGCTATGAAGGCAGGACGGCAGACGACCTACCCGCCTCGGTGGCGGCGTCTGGTGTCACGACGGTGATCGACGTCAGAGACCTGCCTCTCAGCCGCAAGCGCGGGTTCTCCAAGACGGCTTTGGCCTCGCTTCTCGCTCAGTCTGGGGTCGACTACGTCCACGAACGAGGGCTGGGCAATCCCAAGCCGCTTCGCGACCACGTGAAGTCAGGCGGGGATTGGGGTTGGTTCTCTCACGTCTTCCGCGAGCGACTCGTGGGCGCCGGCGACGCACTCGACCATGTGCTCGGGATCATGAACCGGGGCGAGATCGTGTGCCTTCTCTGCTATGAAGCGGACGCCTCGCGCTGCCATAGGTCGCTTGTCGCGGACGCACTCGCCGAGCGGGCGCATGGGCTTGTCATCAAGCACCTCTAGATTCTGGCGCGAGCGCGTCCTCATCACGGTCAAGACCTATCCGACGCCACATCCCACGCACCACGAGGCCGTCTGCACGGCCGGCATCAACGAGGCCGGCGAGTGGCGTCGGCTCTGGCCGATCCCCTTCCGCTACCTGGAGAAAAGCCGGCAGTTCCGTCGTTACGAGTGGATCAACGTCGCCCTGCGCAAGCAGAGCGGTGACCCTCGCCCAGAGAGCCACGTCGTCGATCCCGACACGATCGTTCCGGACGGGTTTGTCCCAGCCGGCCGGCACTGGGCAGCACGTCGCGCCATTCTCGTCCCGCACGCGGCCGCGTCTGTCGAGGAGCTCCAGGACCGACGTGCGATAGATGGCATCTCGATGGGCTTCCTGCGACCGAAAAGCGTCGCGCGTCTGGAGCTGATCTGGCAGAAGAGCTCGGCATGTTCAGCCGCCCAAGAAGCCCAAACCCGGCAACAGCAACTGCTGGCGTCGGCGCGTCCACTTCAAGAGTTGCCGTTCAGGCTGCGTTTGCACTATGCGTGCGACGACCCGCGTTGTCGGGGGCACGAGCAGAACATCACCGACTGGGAGGTCGGGGCACTCTACTTCAAGTTGCGGCACGCCGGACGCGACGTGCGGACCGCCGCGGAGGAGACCAGAGGTGCCTTCGAACGGTTCTTCGTCGAGGGCCACGATACGTGGCTTTTCGTCGGTACGCTTGGCCCCGCCAAGCCGACCTTCATCGTCACCGGCTTGTTCTATCCGAAGGCCGACCGGCAGACGCAGCTGTTCATCTAACCGATCGCCGCAAGAGGTAGGCGCGGCGTCACCATGCCGGGCCGTGGCCGCGTCGTCGAGCGTCCCTGCACCGTCCCTACACCGAGGCCGAGCTCGCCGCCTTCCGCGAGGGCCTCGCCGATCTCGGCCTCACCTACGACCAGCTCACCGCCTGCCTCGGCGGCGCCTACTACGACGTCTACCCGAACGACGTCGCCTACTGGCGCTGCGTCCCCGCCCGAGCCTGGAAGTGCGCGAAGGCGGCTACCAGGTGATGAAGAAGTGGCTGAGCTACCGCGAGCGCCCCTTGATCGGCCGCGACCACAAGCCCGACGAGGCGCGCTACGTCACCGAGATCACGCGCCGCATCGTCGCCATCCTGCTGCTCGAGCCGGCACTGGACGAGAACTACGAACGGGTGAAAGCGGACATCTATCCGTGGCCAGGGTACTGAGTCTTCGGTGGTTCTCGTGTCGCACCGCTGGAGCTAGAAGGCCCAGCCTTCATTGGCGATCAAGTCGGCCAGCCGAATGCAGGGCACGTTCATCTGCCGACACACCCAGGGAATCTTCGGCCTGTCGGCGCTGCCGTCCTGACCTTCGCCCGTGACGACCGTCGCGCCACGCATCTTGGCCACCACGATCACGAACGGGTCGGCGCGGTTGCGCCCCTTGAGGTTCTTCGTCATCGCCGGATACTTGCCCAGAAGCACCCGCGCCTCGATAGCCACGCTCGCATCGGTGGCGACGATCACGCGGTCCTGACGCTCCAGGCACCATGTCTTGGCCGGGAGGTCTCGCTGCGTCGCCTCCTCGAGCACCTCCTCAGAGCACAGGAATCGGCCGAGGGCGATCAGCTCGTCGATCTGCGCCCAGAGAGTCGGGAAGCTGGCCGGTCGGTAGTAGCGCTCCAGGCCATCGATGAGAGCGCTGGTGTCGACCGAATAGACGGTCTCACGACTCACCGCGAGACGACTTGCTCGAGCTTGTCGAGTTTGTCGAATCGCACGTCCAGGTAGTCGCTGACGTCAAGCGACGAGATCGCACGAGAGTGAAAGGCGTCGAGTACGGACGCCACGTATCCGTGTCCCAGGTCGCGCGCATGCACGACGTACCAGGAGGGCCCACCGGGGTTCTCACGCCTGCGCTGACGCTCTCTGTCGTCGGCCTCTGCGTACAGCGCCATCAGTTCGTCCTTGCGCTCCCAGTAGAGCGGCCACGTCGCCCGGCCGTGCCAAACGAGGTGCAGCAGGATCGCCTCAGAGCTAGGCCCAAAGCGCAGACTGAGCTCGTGCAGCTCTTCCAGAGTCCATTCGTGATTTGGTGCGGCGGTGCTCACCTGTGGTGCAGCGAGAAACGGGGTCTCCGGCATGAGAGCGCTTGCAGCCGCCTGGTTGCAGAAAAACTCGACGTTGTCCTCCTCGCGGGGAATCGCCTCCGTCGCCTCGTGGAGGTCGCAGAGTCCGCCTGCATTCAGCGCGATGTGGCTGAGTTCGTGCAGCAGAGTGAACAGCCGTCGGCGGGCGGCATCGCCGCCGTTCAGCGCGACCACCGGGAACGGCCATTCTGCGATGGAGAAACCTTGCATCTCGGCAGACGCGATGCGCTGGGTCTGGATGACCAGGGCTCCCAGCTGTTCCGCAGCGGCGATGCACGCTCTGAGGGCCTCTTCAGGATGGGCCCAGATGGCGCCGAGGTCATCCAAACCAAGCGCCGACCGCAGCCGTTGCCCTGCTTCGTCGGGATCGTCATCTATGCTCATGAGAGGGAAGTCGGTCGGCGGCGACACGGCGAACGGCGCGATCTCCGCCAGTTCCATCATGACTTCACGCTGCGACGAAGCACGCTTGTACTCGGCGTGAAGGCGGGGAGACCACGCTGGACTCGTCAATCCGTCGATGCGCCGGAAGTCGCGCATCGCGTCGAAGTCGAGCGGCGGTCTTGGGAGAAGCATGACGGCCAACGGCCGATGGTACTTCGCCGCCGCCTTGCGCAGTTGCTTGATGGTGGGCTGGAGTTGCCCAGTCTCCCAACGGTTCAGCGTAGATTCGGTGACCCCGATCAACTTGGCGCCGCGCGCCGCGTCAAGGCCCGCTGACTCACGAGCCCACTTGAGCACCTCGGGAGTGACTGGGATGCGGTCAGATGCTGGCATCGGCGTGAGACCATGCTACGGGAACCGGCAGTGTGCGACAACGGCTCCAGCGCCTGACGGCGTTCACAACTCGAGCGTCTGCTCCGCGGCCACATGGCCGACGATGAAACGAGTCACTCACATCGTGTCTGTCTTGTGCCGTGATGGGCTACTCGGAATCGACAGCCGTGAGCGAGTTCGGCGCCTGCTCGGCCGGCTCGTAGTTCAGCGTCGCCTCGAACGGGTTGGGCAGCGGCGAGGCTCGAGGTACGTGTTGCCGAGGGACGCGGTGTAGCGCCGCAGTCTCGATGCGGCTCAGTGGCGGTTGGACGCGTATGCCACGCGAGCCGTGGCATAAGGCGGCAAACCGTGGCATACGGCGGCAATAGGTAGCATGGCGCGGTAGTGTGCGGAGTGGAAACGGACGCACGCCTCCGGGGCTCAGCGGAAGACGGCGCGCTCGAGTCGGTCGAGTCCGTCGAAGCGCGCGTCCAGATAGTCGCCGTCTCCGCACCCTCCTCGTGTTCATGTCCCGAGACTCACCGTCCGGTCGCTTGCGCCGGCGCGTGCGGCCTGCGTATCGTGGGCCGGACCGGCCCGTCGGCAAGGGAGCTGCATGGACGCGCATCTGATGCTCGGCAACGAAGCGGTCGCCCGAGGGGCGTGGGAGGCCGGCGTGCGTGTCGCCGCAGCATATCCGGGCACGCCCAGTACGGAGATCGTCACCAGTCTGGCCCGCTACGACGACGTGTACGCCGAGTGGTCGGCCAACGAGAAGGTCGCCTACGAGGTGGCG
>CAYTRM010000240.1:0-4687 GCA_964440225.1 uncultured Thermoleophilia bacterium
GTCGCGCAGCTCCGCGTGCGGCGTGACGAACCTGTGTACCCGGCGTTCATGGAGCTGGCCGAGCCGGGCCTCGCCGATGTGGTCGCGGAGGCGGTGCAAGCGGGCGCGGACGATGTCGTCGTGCAGCCCTGCTTTCTCTTCGACGGCAACCACATCCGCCGCGACATCCCCGAGATGCTGGCCGGGTTCGCCTCCGGCTACCCGGCCGTGACCTTCCGCTTCGGCCGGCCGCTGGGACCGGACGCGCGCGTCGCCGACATCCTGATGGAGCGCGCCGCGGAGGCGACATGCCTGGCCTGAAGCCGCACGAGATCGAGATCCGCAGCATGGCGATCATCGACGGGCTGCTGCCGGACGGCGACTGGTCGCCGGAGGAGCTTGTCGTGGTCAAGCGACTCGTGCACACGACCGGCGATCCTTCGCTGGCGGCGGCGGTGAGGTTCTCTCCCGGCGCCGTCGAGGCCGGCGCCGTGGCGCTGCGCGCCGGCGCGCCGGTGTTCACCGACACCCACATGGTGCGCATCGGGGTGAACAGGCACCGCGTGGAGGCATACGGTGGTTCTGTCGAGTGCCTGATCGCCGACGAGGCGGTAGCCGCCGAGGCCAAGAGGACCGGCCGCACGCGGGCGGCCTGCGCGATGCGCGCCTTCGGCTCGCGGCTGGACGGAGCCGTGCTGGCGCTCGGTAACGCGCCGACGGCGTTGCGAGAGGTGCTCGCGCTGTCTTCCGAGGGCGTCGCCCGTCCCACGCTGGTGATCGGCGTGCCGGTGGGCTTCGTCGATGCGGCCGAGTCGAAGGCGGCGCTCATGGGCTCCGACCTGACCTTCGTCGCGATCGAGGGTACCCGCGGCGGGAGTCCACTGGCGGCGGCCGCGGTCAACGCCCTGCTTCGAGTCGCGGAAGGAGAGGTGTGACGGGCGGCGACGAGGAGCTGCGCTCCGGTCTGACGACCGGGACCTGCGCCGCGGCAGCGGCGGCTGCGGCGGCCCGCGCGTTGGCGGGCGAGGTGTGCGACGCCGTCGAGGTCGAGCTGCCCGGCGGCGACCGTGTGACGCTCGCCGTCGAGTGGGTCGAGCGGCCGCGAGCGGGCTGCGCCCGCGCGGCCGTCGTCAAGGACGCGGGCGACGACCCCGACGTCACCGACGGCATGACGATCGTCGCCGAGGTCGAGGCGCCGGGCGTGGGGCCCTCCGACGGGCCGGCGCTCGGCCCAGCTGCTCCCGTCGCGGCCGCGATCGAGTTCGCGGCCGGGCCGGGCGTGGGCGTCGTCACCCGGGCCGGCCTTCAGCTGGCGCCGGGTGAGCCGGCGATCAACCCGGTGCCGCGCGCGATGATCGCCGCCGCCGTCCGGGCGGCGTTGCCGTCCGGCGCCGTGCGCGTGACCGTGAGCATCCCTGGCGGCGAGACGGTGGCGCGGCGCACGTTCAACGCCCGTCTCGGCATCGAGGGCGGGCTGTCGGTCCTCGGCACCTCGGGACGCGTGATCCCCAAGTCCGAGGACGCCTGGCTGCGCTCCCTGCTCCCGCAGATCGACGTCGCCGTGGCCGACGGACGCGACACCGTGTACCTCGCACCCGGCGGGTTCGGTGAGCGGGCCGCCCGAGAACGCTTCGAGGCGGCCGAGACCGAGATCGTGCAGTGCTCGAACTTCGTCGGGGACGTGCTGGACCGGTGCGTCGACGCCGGGATCGGGCGAGTCGTCCTCGTCGGGCACGCGGGGAAGCTGATCAAGGTCGCGGCCGGCGTGTGGAACACGCACAGCCGGCTGGCGGACGCGCGCCTCGAGACGCTGGCGGCGCTCGCCGCCGCCGCCGGCGCGCCGGCGACGCTCGTGGTCGAGCTCTTGGAGCTCCCCACCGTGGAGGCGGCGGTCGAGCTGCTGTCCGGAGCGGGTCTGGACGACGTGTGGGACGACGTCGCCGAGCGCGCGGCGAGTCGGGCCTGCGAGCGCGCCGCGCGCCGCGCCGGCGGCGGGCCGGCTCCGCGCTGCGACTGCGCTGTCGTCGCCTACGACGGCGAGATCCTCGGCCGCTCCACGGCGCTGCGCGCCGTGACGCCACCGCAACGGGGGCTCGCGCTCACCGTCGTGGGCACGGGGCCCGGCGCCGGCGAGTGGCTCACGCCGGCGGGGTGGCGCGCCATCCGCGCCGCCGAGGTCGTGGCCGGCGGGCGGCGGCAGCTCGAGCGCTTCGCGCCCGCCGGCGTGGAGCGGATCGTCGTCGGCGGCGACATGGAGGAGGTGGCGACCGCGCTGCGCGCCTGCGCCGGCCGTCGCGTCGCGGTGCTGGCGAGCGGCGACCCCGGCTTCTTCGGCATTCCCGTCGCCCTGCGGCGCCTGCTGCCCGGCGCCGAGATTGTGACGGTGCCCGGCATCAGCTCCGCGCAGCTTGCCGCCGCGCGTCTGGGCCGGCCGTGGCACGACCTGTGGTTCGCCAGCGCCCATGGGCTCGACGTCGAGGGCGTCGTGGCCGCCGTCGCCGAGCACCCCAGGGTGCTGGCGCTGACCGATGCGACGCACAGCCCGCAGGCCGTCGCCGCCGGGCTCGTGACGGCGGGCATCGACGCCACGGTGACCGTGCTCGAGCGGCTGAGCGAGGCGGACGAGCGGATCACGCGCGCCGACGCGGCGACTGCCGCCGCGGGCGAGTTCGACGGCCTGTCGGTCGTCTTCATCGAGCGAGAGGAGCCGGCATGACCGCGAGCGGTACCGACGGCGACGTGACGGCGGAAGCGCGCTCGCCCCGGGGCGCCGGAGCCGGTGATGTGGCGCCCGGGATCCCCGACGAGCGCTTCAGCCGCGGCGCGGCGCCGATGACCAAGATGGAGGTGCGCGCGCTCACCATGGCGGCGGCCCGCCTGCGTGCGGACGACAGGGTGCTCGACGTCGGCGCCGGGACGGGGAGTCTCAGCGTCGAGGCCGCCATGCTGTGCCGTGACGGCGAAGTGGTGTCGCTCGAGCGCGACCCCGCGGCTCTCGAGCTGGTCCGCGAGAACGCGGACCGGTTCGGCCTCGACAACGTGGCCGTCGTCGCCGGCGCCGCGCCGGCGGCCTTCGCCGGTCTGGCGCCGGAGTCGTTCGACCGCGTGCTCGTCGGCGGGAGCGGCGGCGACCTAATCGCCATCCTGGAGGGCCTGCCCGCGCTGCTGCGACCGGGCGGCCGCGTGGTCTGCAACACGGCGTGCCTCGAGACGACCGCGGCCGTGGCGGCGGCGCTGCGCCGGCCGCCCTGGAGCGGCTTCGCCTGCAGTCAGCTCAGCGTCGCTCGCGGGGTGCCCGCGGGGCCTCTGCTTCGCTTCGAGGCCCTGAACCCCGTGTGGGTGTCGAGCGCCGCTCTCGAGGTCGCGCCGTGAGCGGCGCGATCGTCGGCGTCGGCGTCGGCCCGGGCGACCCGGGCCTGCTCACGGTCCGGGCCGTCGAGGCGCTGCGCAGCGCGGGGGCGGTGGTGGCGCCCGCGCCGCTGCGGGGCGGCGAGAGTCTCGCGCTCGGCATCGCCCGTGCGCACCTCCCGGCGGGCTGCGACGTGCGGACGGCGCATCTGCCGATGACCGCGGACAGAGCCCGGCTGGAGGCGGCGTGGGACGAGACGGCGGCGACGCTGCTGCGTCTCGCCGCGGCCGGCTCGCCCGTCGTCTTCATCACCCTGGGCGACGCGATGCTCTACAGCACCTGGAGCTACGTGCTCGCGGCGGTGCGTCGCGCCGACCCGGGGGTGACCGTCGAGACGATACCGGGGGTGACCGCGATGGCGGCCTGCGCCGCCGCGGTCGGCCGGCCGCTGGCAGAGGGACGCGAGCCGCTGCTGGTGTGGCCGGACGAACCTCCGGCCGACGCGGCCGGTCTCCTCGACCTGGCGCCGAACGTCGTCTTCATGAAGGCGGGCCGTAACCTGGCGGCGCTGGCGGACGTGGCCGAGCGCGCCGGCGCCGAGGCCGTCGCGGTTCGCCGGGCGTCCCAGGAGGGCGCGCGCGTGACGTCCGATCTGCGCGCCTGGGCCGGCGACGCCGAGTACTTCACCACCGTCCTGATGCACAGGGCCGGGAACGGCGCGCCGGAGGGCGCGCTCCCGCCGGCCCCTCCCCGCGAGGAGGACCGTCCATGATCCGGTTCGTCGGCGCCGGCCCGGGCGACCCCGAGCTCGTCACGGTCAAGGGTCGCCGCCTGCTCGAAGAGGCCGACGTGGTCGTCTACGCCGGCTCGCTGGTGCCGAAGCCGGTCCTCAGCTGGACCCGCGAGGGTTGCGAACTGCACGACAGCGCGGGCATGACGCTCGGCGAGCAGATCGAGGTGATGGCCGCGGCGCACGCGGCGGGCAAGAGGGTGGTGCGCCTTCACACCGGTGACCCCAGCCTGTACGGCGCCATCGGCGAGCAGATGCGCGGCCTCGATGCGCGCGGCATCGAGTACGCGGTCGTCCCCGGCGTCAGCTCCTTCGTCGCCGCCGCGGCCGCTCTCCCCGCCGAGCTCACCGCTCCGGGGGTGTCCCAGACGGTGATCATCACGCGGCAGCCGGGCCGGACGCCGGTGCCGGCCGGGCAGGACATCGCCGGGTTGGCGGCTCACGGAGCCACGATGGCCGTCTTCCTCTCGGCGGGCGACCTCGACGGCACGCTGTCGGCGCTGCGCGAGCACTATGCGAAGGACACGGCGGCGGCGATCGTGCAGCGGGCGAGCTGGCCCGAGCAGGTC
>CAYTRM010000241.1:0-1401 GCA_964440225.1 uncultured Thermoleophilia bacterium
CGCTGCCAGTGGTAGATGCGGCGCGAGTAGCGCAGGCGCACCCAGGCCCCGGGGATCGCGGCGACGACGACGATGAGGCCCACGCTCCAGTGGAGGGTGAAGAGGAGGGCGGCCATGGACACCATCGAGATGCTGCTCTGGCCGGTGGTCAGCAGGTCGTTCACGATCTTGGTGGGGCGGGACGGCGCTTCGTTCTGGGCCCTCTGGAGCGTGTCGTAGTAGGCCGGATCCTCGTAGTACTCGAGGTCGACGGCTATGGACTGCGCGTGGATGAGGTCGCTGACGTGGTCGGTGACGACCTGACCGAGCGCCTCGGAGGTGAGCGCGGAGAGCGAGCGCAGGAGCGCCGCCGCCAGGCCCACCCCCGCCGCCAGCGCCACGTACACGGCGGCGGTGCGGAAGGCGGCGGCGTGGTCCGCGTCGGCGATGCCGGCCGTCACCGTGTCGACGATGAGCTTCATCAGGTACACGGCGAGCAGCGGCACGATGCCCTGGAGGGCGGAGAGCACGACGTTGAGCGCCGTCCAGCCGGGCGCCGCGCGCCAGACGAGGCGCACGGCGTCGGCGAGGCGCAGGGCGTCGCGGATGGTGGGTCTGCGTTGCGCGTCGGTCAACCGCCGCTCCTCCTGTGGCCCCGGGCCGGCCGCGCCCCCGCTGCGGGCGGCGCGGCCGCCTCAGATACTATCGAAAACGGGGCGGTCGAGGCGCCTCCGCCCCGTGCGTCCGCTCGCGGCGGCGTCTGGCGGCGTGCTTCGCGATGGTATCCTCCGTGTGGCGCTCGACTCGCCACCACGGTCGGCAGCCGGCCGATCCTGAGGCGGCAAGGGGGATGAAGATGGAGACCAGATCCTGGGAGGCTCCACGGCTGATCGTGCTCGCCCGCCGGGAAGCGGAGGAGTCCGTCCTCGCGGGGTGCAAAGGCGGCCCGGGCCACACGTCCTTCCTCGTGCATCACGACGCGTGCCATGCCAACGAGCCGGCGTGCACGACGCTGTGCTCGTCGATCGGAGCCAGTTGAGCCGGCGGGAGCCGCATGCCCCCTCGTGACCGGTTGCCGCGCCTCCCGATGGAAGCCTCTGTCGACCTCACCTATCGCTGTTCCAACGCCTGTCGTCACTGCTGGCTGGTCACCGCCGACACGGCGGCCGAGCGCGCCGCCGAGCTCACCACCGACGAGTGGCGCGAGGTCGTGGACCAGGCGAGGGCCCTCGGCACGCGCCGCTGGTCCATCTCCGGCGGCGAGCCTTTGCTCCGAGAGGACTTCGCCGAGCTCTTCGAGCATATGACGAGCAAGGCGACCGGCTACTCGCTCAACACCAACGGTGCGCTCATCACGCCGGAGATCGCGCGCCTGCTGACGCGCAAGGGCAGCAAGATGATCGCCCTGTACGGGGCGACCGC
>CAYTRM010000241.1:1501-4664 GCA_964440225.1 uncultured Thermoleophilia bacterium
CCCGGCGGACGTCGTCGCCCTGGACGAGCCCGTGCCGGCCGACGACGCGGCGCTGGGCGTGGCGGCGGCGGCCGCCGCGGACGACCGCGTCTACGCCTCGTGCGTCGCGAGCCGCCGCGACCTGCACATCGACCCGTACGGCGGCGTCGCCCACTGCTGCTTCATCAAGGATCCCGCCCTGCGCTTCTCGCTGCGGGGTCCCGGCGGCATCGCGCCGGGCGCGCTCGAACGCATCTGGCAGCAGGAACTCCCGGCCGTGGGCGACCGCGCCTGCGGAGGCCGGGAGTATCTCGAAGGGTGCGCCTCGTGCGACCTGCGCGACGACTGCCGCTGGTGCGGTGTGTACGGCTACCTGGAGCACCGTCGGCACGGGGCGAAGGTCGAGTATCTGTGCGAGGTGGCCCGCGAGGCGCGGCGCTTCAAGGACGAGTGGCGCCGCGAGCATCGGCGGACCTGGCAGATCGGCGGCATGACGGTGCAGGTGGACGCGGACCGGCCGATTGCGCAGGGCACCTTCTCCGAGAAGTTCCGGACGTTCGAGGCGCCGGACGCGGACGGCGCGGCCGCCGGCGCCGACGGCTTGCCCGTCATCCGGCTCCGGCACCACTTCGACCTGCCGGACCTGCACGGCCGCGAGCTCGGCCGCGAGATGTACCGCAAGCCGCCGTGGGCCGTGTACCGGCAGGGCTCGTCGTGGATCTACCTGGGCATCTCGCCGAACGACGACGGCGGTGGCGTGCCCGGCGACCTGCACCGGGTCGTGACGTTCAACGACGACCACACACGGGCGCGCATCTACAACGACGTCACGCGCTCGGACGCGTGGGCGCGCGGAGGCCTGGCCTCGGTCACCATGTTCCCGACCGACCAGATCCTGCTGGCGCGCGTGCTCGCCGACCGCGACGGCCTCTTTCTGCACTCCGGCGCCGTGGTGCTGGACGGCGCCGGGCTGTGTTTCATCGGCCACTCCGAGGCCGGCAAGTCGACGACAATGAGCCTGCTGACCGAGCGGCTGGGCGAGCGCGTGGAGGTGCTCTGCGACGACCGCAACGTCGTGCGGTACTGGTCGGAGGGGCCGCCGCCGGTGCCGTCGCAGGCGGCGGGGCCGGATGCTGGTGGCGCCGCGGCCGAGGCGAGCGGCGACGAGGCTGTGCTCGCGCCTTCCGGCTTCTGGGTCCACGGCACGTGGAGCCACGGCACCGTGCCGCTCGTCTCCGCGTCGCAGGCGCCGCTGCGGGCGCTCGTCTTCCTGCGGCAGGACGAGTGCAACGAGATCGTGCGGCTCACCGACCGCAAGGACGTGACCGGGCGGATCCTCGCCTGCATCATCCGCCCCTTCGTCACCGCCGACTGGTGGCACAAGACGTTCGACGTGGTGGAGCGGCTCGTGGCCACCGTCCCGGCCTACGAGATGCGCTTCGACAAGAGCGGGGCCATCGTGCCGGAGATCGAGGCGCTGGCGGGCGCCGTCGGCGAATCGACGGATCGTTGACCGCAGGCGATGAACCACGTACAAGTGGAGCTGGCCGGGCAGGGGAGCGCTGGGCACAGGCACGCGTGGTCGCGCCGGCTGTGGGCGACCCGGCCGGAGAAAGGAGACGTATCGTGAAGGAACAGCTGGGGCCGAGCAGGCCTTGGGAGCGCCCGGCGCTCGTCACGCTCGTACGAGGGACCCCTGAGGAGGCCGTGCTCGGCGCCTGCAAGCACGCGGCGCACTCGGAGTCCTTTCCAAACTCCGACCATCATCAGTGCGCGGGGTTCCTGGATTTCCCGTGCGTCCTCTGCACGATCCTCGGGACGTCGTGAGGGACGGTAGCGCGGCGCGGTGAGCGACTTCGTCCGCCGCACCACCCGCCTCGAGCGGCCGATCGCCTCGCGTCTCGGCCGGCTCGACATCGAGCTCACCGAGCGCTGCGACAACGACTGCATCCACTGCTGCATCAACCTGCCGGCCGGCGACCGTGAGGCTCGCGACCGCGAGCTGACGACGGCGCAGGTCGAGGACATCTTGGACCAGGCCGCCGCGCTGGGCTGCCTGCAGGTGCGCTACACCGGCGGCGAGCCGCTGCTGCGCCCCGACTTCGAGGAGCTCTACCTCTACGCCCGGCGGCTGGGCATCAAGGTGCTCATCTTCACCAACGCGCGGCGGATCACCCCGGAGCTCGCGGACCTGCTCACGCGCGTGCCGCCGCTCGTGACCGTGGAGGTCACCGTCTACGGGATGCGCGCGGAGTCCTACGAGGCGGTGACGCGCGTGCCCGGCTCCTACGCCCAGTTCCGCCGCGGGGTCGACCTGCTCCTCGACCGCGGCGTCCCGTTCGTGGTCAAAGGCGCCCTCCTGCCGGCCAACCGTGGCGAGATGGAGGAGTTCGAGGCCTGGGCGGCCACCATCCCGTGGATGGACAAGCCGCCCAGCTACTCGATGTCGTTCGACCTGCGCAACCGGCGGGACGACGAGGCGAAGAACGAGCAGGTCCGCCGGCTGCGGCTCGACCCGGACGAGGTGGTCGCCGTGCTGACCCGCCGGCCGGAGGAGTACCGCCGGAGCATGCTCGAGTTCGGCGGCAAGTTCATGGGGCCGCCGGGCGACGTGCTGTTCGAGTGCGGCGCCGGGCACGGCGTGAGCGTGGACGCGTACGGGCGCGCGCAGCCGTGCATGGGCGTACGCGCGCCCGAGCTGACCGTCGACCTGATCGGCGCGGACGAGGCGGGCGGGGCCGAGGACGGCGGAGGCGCTTCGCTCGCCGCCGCCCTCGAGAGCTTCGCGACCCTCGGCGAGCTCCGCGCCACGGACCCCGAGTACCTGCGCCGGTGCGCCCGCTGCTTCCTCAAGGGTCTCTGCGAGCAGTGTCCGGCCAAGTCGTGGGCGGAGCACGGCACGCTGGATACCCCGGTGGAGTACTTGTGCGCCGTCGCACACGCGCAAGCGCGCTGGCTGGGCTGGCTCGGCGAGGACGAGCAGGCTTGGACTGTCGACGAGTGGCCTGGAAGGGTAAGCTGATGCGAGGCTCGGGTCCACGACGTGATGAAGGGACATCCAGATGACGAGTGAAGTGACGCTGCAGACGGTGTGCGTGCCGTCGGAGGACGTGGTGGCGCGCGAGATCGAGGGCGAGATCATCATCGTCCCGCTGGTGGCCGGCATCGGCGACGCCGACGACGA
>CAYTRM010000242.1:0-4621 GCA_964440225.1 uncultured Thermoleophilia bacterium
TCCTTCCAGTTCCACCACTTCGTGAGCTCCGCCTCGGGAGCGGCGGCGGTCGCGAAGTACACGGCCTCGCGGAAGACGTAGAGCACGCAGCGGTCGACATGGCCTCCCTGGAGGCGCTCGAGCTCCTCGTAGAGGGCCTGCGGGTCGCGGCCGCGGAGATCCTCGACCCGCGTGACGCCCAGCAGGCGGAGGTCGGCGGCGGTGGACGGTCCGACGCCGGGGATGCGCCGCAGGGCGTCGGGCCCCTTGGGAGCGGCGGCCTTCACGGCGCCGGCCCGCCGCCGGGCGCTTCGCCCGTCCGGAGCTGCCGTGCCCGCCCGGCGAGGGCGGCCGCCATCTCGTCGAAGCCCTGCTGCGAGGCGCGCATCGTCTTCCTGAGGAGCGGCGTGAGGACGCCGCTCACGTCCTCATGCGTCGTGAACCGCGAGCGGCCTTCACCGAGGTCCTCGACACTGAGTGCGTGACGCCCGTCGAAGAGGCCCGGGATCCAGAGCTGCCCCTTCCAGCGGATCAGGCGCCCGGGCTCGAGGTCGAGGATCCGCGGCCGGAACGTCGCCGGCCGCACGCCCGGCGCCGCGATGGTGATGTCGAGGCGCGCGCCGACGCGCAGCTCGCCCGCGGCGCGTACGATGAACGGGTTCCACTGCTCGTAGCTCGGGAGGTCGCTCACGACGCGCCAGACGAGCTCTGCCGGCGCGTCGATCTCGGTCTCGGCGTGCAGCGTCTGCATGGTGGTCCTCCTCGGGGGTGTCGTCCTGAGACTACCCGGGACGCGGCACGCCGTCACCACCCGTTCGGCACGCCGTCACCGCCCGTTAGGCGCAGCCGCCGTCTCACCGGAGCAGGTCGCGCCTCAGAGGAGCAGGTCGCGCCCGCTCTCCCTCAGCCGCCGGCGTCGCAGCTTCCAGTCGGGCAGGACGGAGGCGACGAGCTCCCAGAACGCCGCGCCGTGGTGTGGCTCGAGGAGGTGCGCCAGTTCGTGGACCACGACGTAGTCGACGAGGTCGGGAGGCTGGGTGACGAGCTGCCAGTGGAAGCCCACTTTGGAGGCCCTGTGGTCACAGACACCCCAGCGTCGCTTGCCGAGGTCGCGCACGACGACCGTCGCCGGCGCAGCTCCCACCTGAGGAGCGAAGCGGGCGATGGAGTGAGCGACGCGTTCCCGCGCCCGCGACGTGTACCAGGCGGCCACCTCGGGGCGCGCACGGCCGTCCAGGTCCCGGGCTATCTGGAAGCGGCCGCCGCGCAGCGCGACTGGAGCGGGCGGGTCGTCCGCCAGTGCGATGCGGTAGCGGCGGCCGAGGTACGGCAGGATCTCGCCTTCTCCGAAGGTCGCCGGCCGCGGCGGCGGGCCGAGGGCTTCGAACTCCGCGCGCTTGCGGCGGACCCACGGGAGCTTGGCGCGCACGAAGCCTTCGAGCTTGCGCGCCGGGACGCCTGCCGGAGCCGCCACGACGAGCCCTCCGTCACGCGCCACGGTGATGCCGATGGTGCGCCGCCGCCGGCTCCACCGGACGGTGAAGACCAGGTCGTCGACGACGAGCGACTCGATGGGAGGGCGCCGGAGCATCACGCCGGGCATCCCGGCGCAGGGGCCGCCCGGCGCTGCGCGCCGGGCCCGTACGCGCCGAGGGCGGCCCCGCGATGGGACCGCCCTCGGTGCGGCTTCAGCTGCCTGCGCGTGCGTCAGACCTTGCGGACGTTGCTCGCCTGCATCTTGCCGTTCTGGCCTTCGGTGACGTCGAAGGAGACCTTGTCACCCTCGTCGAGGGTCTTGAAGCCCTCGGACTGGATCTCGCGGAAGTGGACGAATAGATCGTCGCCATCTTCACGGGAGATGAAGCCGTAACCCTTAGCCGCGTTGAACCACTTGACTGTGCCTTCTGCCATCTGACGCATCCTTTTCCAGCCCCGGAGGGCTTAAACGAAGCGGCGTGACCATTTGCTTTGTTCCGCTGTTCGTGCCGGCGGAGAAGCAAGTGGTCACGCCGCCAAACCTCGGGTCTCATTCTGACCCGTGGGTGGAGTCTACATCATCTTGTCAAGGAAGTCCCGCGCCGGCTGTGGCTAGACGGCTACCTCGCGCGGCCACGGCTGCCGGCGGCCGGCGGTCCACAGCCTGTCCACAGCGGCGAGCGCGAAGTGGTTCTGCGCCAGATGCAGCCAGAAGGCGCCGGCGTCGGTGAGCTCCAGGTCGCCGCCGTCGAAGCGCGCGAGGCCGGCGGCGGCGAGACCGCGAAGCCACCGTCGCGCCTTGGCCGCATCCGGACCGAGGTGCTCGTCCAGGGCCGCCAGTGGGATGCGGGTGTCGTAGAAGCGCCAGTACAGCCACCACCAGCCGCTCATCTGCGCCTCGAACGCGAGCCGCAGAGCGACCGGTGAACGGCCGGCGGCGACGGCGCCCTCCCAGGCTGCGAGGTCGAACGTGTTCAGGGTGAAGCCGTCCGGCAGGTGCGAGCCCGCGCCGGGGCCGATGCCGATGTAACCGTCGCGCGTGACGGACGAGTAGCGTGGCGCGTCGCCGCGTCGGAATCCCCAGACCGACACGCGTTCAAAGCCCGCCCGGCGAGCCCACTTCGTGATCGCCCGGTAGTGCTCCCGCCGGACCGCGAGGCCGGGCATCCCGACGCCCGAGAGCCGCAGGTACTCGCCCACCGTCGAGTACGGGAACGTGAAGAGGGGGTAGGTGGTGACCTGGTCGGCGCCCAGCCGGTCGGCGCGCTCCAGGTCGGCGACGACGCCGGCGGCGGTCTGGCCGGGCAGAGCGAACATGATGTCGGCGTTGACCGCGGCGAAGCCGCCCGCCGTGAGGCGCGAGAGGGCTTCGGCGGCGACCTCGGGGGTGTAGCGGCGGCCGACGGTCGCCAGGCGCGCCGCCTGGAACGACTGCACGCCGAGCGACACCATGCCCACGCCGGCCTCGTGGAGTCGTGTGACGAGCGTGTCGTCCACCTCCGACGGGCCGGTCTCGACGCAGACGTCGCCGGTGACCCGGAAGCGCGCGCGCACTCGCGCGAGGACGCGCGCCACGCTCTCCAGCGCCAGGGTCGGCGTCCCGCCGCCGATGTAGACGCTGGTCACCTCCGCGGGGCCTGTCGCCTCGGCCCACCAGTCGACCTCAGCGAGGGCGGCTCGCTCGTACTCCGGGACGAGGCCGGGGTCGTACGGCAGCTTCGTGTACGGGCAGTACGGGCAGGCGTTGCGGCAGAAGGGGACGTGCAGGTAGAGGGACGTGCGGGCGACCCGCGGCGGCCGCCAGGCCGGCGGCGGCGCGGAGAATGACCAGCTCTGCTCCGCGCCGACCAGCCGGCGGCGCAGCGCCGTCGTCGCCAGGCGCGAGACGCCGGCGCCGGGGCCGCTCACCGGTGTCGCCTCATCGCGAGGACGGCGCTCGGGCGGAGCCGGAGCGCCTCCACGATCGCGGTGCGGGCCGCGTGCGGCGCGTTCAGGCCTCGTGCGGTGGCAGCACGCCGGCGGCGGTGAGGGCGCGGAGCGCCTCCTCCGCCGCCTCCTCCACGCCGAGGTCGGCCGGCAGGTCGAGGTCGGCGCCGAGGTCGCCGCCGTCGCCGCGCCCGATCACGAAGACCTCGTGGGGCGCCGCGAGCGAGCGAAGCCGCTCGAGGTCGAAGCGGTCCATGTCGCCGAGCGCCGCCACCAGGACGACGCCGGCGTCGGTCATGGCCCAGGCGATCTCGCCGAGGCGGCCGAGCTGCGCGTCGCGGCCGAGGACGTCCTCGTCCTCGCCCAGGTCCGTGGCGGTGAGACAGTACGAGTGCACGCCGCGCTCGAAGGCGCGGCGCTCCAGCGCCGCGGCGACGTCGCGGGCGTCGGCGCCGGACTCGCCGACGAAGACGATGGCCTTGCCGCCGTGGCCGTAGCGGGCGGCGCGCTGCTCCTCGGTCACCTCGCCGCTGCCGAAGCGGCGCCCGGCGTCCCCGCTCGCGGGCATCTCCGGCAGCGCCTCGAGGGCGATGCCGCATCCGGCCGTGTCCCAGCCGTGGACGATCACGAAGCGCGAGGTCGGCTCGAGCGTGTCGGCGGCGTCGAAGGCGACGGGGCGCGTGGCGCGGAAGACGACTTCGGCGACGGCGTGACGCTCGACCTGTGCCGCGCCGGTCACGGACTGCAATTCCTGCTCGTCGAGCACGCTCATCACGGACTCGAGCTCGACGGGCACGCGGGCGGCGCCCATGCGCAGCACGTAGCGGCGGCCGCGGATCAGCGGCGCCGTCCCCATCCAGAAGACGTTGGCGCGCAGGCGCGTGGCTAGCAGCGGAGCCGCCTCGCCGGCGCGGACCATCATCTCGCCCGGCTTCGCGTAGACCTGCGTGTCGAGCGTCAGGCCGGTCGCCTGGCCGGCGTACGCCTCCTCCGGCTGTGGCCCGGAGAGGGCCTCGATCGTCTTGACCGTCGAGCGCTTGCCCGAGGGCAGGAAGACGACTTCGTCGCCGGGGTGGACGCGGCCGCTCTCGACGGTGCCGACGAAGATGCGCCGGTCGTCGCCGGCCGCGGTGAACTTGTAGACGTCCTGGAGCGGCATGCGGAACGGCCGGTCGAGGTCGTCGTCGAGGCGCTTGAAGCCCTCGACCTGATCCAGGCCATGGATCCGCCCGGCATGCGA
>CAYTRM010000243.1:0-4574 GCA_964440225.1 uncultured Thermoleophilia bacterium
TGGCAGCGGCTGCTCCTGATGGGCGCTCTCGACGCGTTCGCGATGATCGCCTACTTCTACGCCGTGCGCACCGTCGGCGTGGCCATCGCCACCTTCTTCCTCTTCCTGCAGCCGGTGTGGGTGGCGTTCCTCGCCCCTCGCTTCACGCATGCGGCGACTGAACGCATCGTCTACGGGGCGCTGGCGGTCGCCGTTGGCGGCATGGCTGTCATCCTCTGGCCTTCGTTCACCGGCGACGCCGTGAGCCTCTCCGTGCCCGGGGTGGCGGCCGGGCTCGCGGCGGGGTGGTCCTTCGCCTTCTTCCAGCTGATCGTGAAGGGGCTGACGCGCGAGGTCTCGAGCATCACGATGGTCACTGTGGAGTGCGTGCTCGACGCCCTGTTCATCCTGCCGCTGGCTCTCTGGCAGTTCGGCGCCTGGGGACAGGGCCTCACCGCACGAGATTGGATCGCCGCCGTGGTCATGGGCCTGGTGGCCACGGCGCTCGCCTACACGATGTGGATGGACGGCGTGGCGCGGATCCGCGTGCAGCACAGCTCGATCCTCGGGCTGCTCACGCCGGTCGCCGCGCCGGTCTACGCGCTCGTGTTCCTCGGGCAGGGCATCGGCTCGTGGACGCTCGTCGGCGGCGCGCTGATCCTCTTCGCCGGCGCGCTGGTCGTCGTGTTCGGCGCCGGCGACACTGAGCTGGAGGTCCCGCTGTGAGCGGCGGCCGGCAGAGCGGCGGCGGAGCCGCCGCGCCTCCGGCTACCGGGGGCCAGGGCGTGACCGGTCTTCGGCGTCGCGACCCTCTCGGGTACGTCATCGTCGTGATCTCGTACCTGGGCATGGCCGGCAGCGCGCCGCTGGTCGCTTGGGCGGACGCGCCCGAGGCGATCATCCTCTGCCTGCGCATGGCGTTCGCGGCGCTCGCCCTCGGCGCCGTGTTCCTGCGGCGCCCGATGCTCGCCGACTGGCGCCGTCCGGGCGCCGCCTGGCGTCTCGTCCTCATGGTGGCGATGTCGTCGGTCACGCTGCTGCTCTTCTTCTACGCCGTCCGCCAGACCAGCGTCGCCATCGCCATGTTTCTCCTCTTTCTCATGCCGGTCTGGGTGGCGCTCGCGGCGCCTCGGATCTTCAAGTCGCCGCGCGAGCCCGTCGTGTGGCCGGCGCTCGCCCTCGCCCTGGCCGGCCTCGCGGTCATCCTCATCCCCGACCTCCTCGGCGAGGGCGTCAGGCTCTCGGTCGCCGGCCTGCTCGCGGCGCTGTTCACCGGCTTCGGCTACGCGACGTACACGGTCTCGGTGAAGGGGCTGACGAAGATCGTCGCGCCGTCGACGATCTCGACGGCCGAGGCCGCCGGCGACACCCTCTTGGTGCTCCCGCTCGCGATCTGGCAGTTCTCGAGCACCGGTTATCAACTCGACCAGCGCGCCTGGGTGGCCGCGATCATCATGGGGGTCCTCTGCACGGCGATCCCGTACACGCTCTGGATCGAGGGCACGCGCCGCGTCCGTGTGGAGCACGTCACGATCCTCGGCTACATCGAGCCCGTGGCGGGGCCGCTGTACGCGGTGTTCCTCGTCGGGCAGCTGCCCGGGGTCTGGACGTGGATCGGCGGGGCGATGATCCTGGGCGCCGGACTCCTCGTCGTCGTGTTCGGCCGCGGCGAGGGCGAGGCCTCGGTCGCCGCGGCAGCCGAGCCGGAGCCGCTGTGACGGGGGGCTCGCACCGGCTCCGAGGCTACGCGATGGTCGGCGGCTCGGCGATCATGTTCGGCGCAACGGGCGCGTGGGTCGGCATGACCGACCTTCCGGCCAGCACGGTGATCTTCATGCGCATGGCGCTGGCCGCCGTCATGGTCGCGCTGCTCGGCGGGGCGGGGCGGTGGCTGCGGCAGTCGCGCGCGCCGGGCGTGTCGCGCCGCCTGCTCGCGCTCGGTCTCCTGGACGCCTTGCAGCTGTACCTGTTCATGCTCGCCTTGCGCCACCTCGATGTGGCGCTGGCGGTGTTCCTCTCGTACATGTCGCCCATCTACATCGCACTGGTCGCCCCGCGTCTGCTCAGGCAGCGCACGGAGCCGGTCGTCGTCGCCGCGCTCGTGCTCGCCGTGTCCGGCATCGTCGTGATGCTGGCTCCCGGACTCCTGGAGCCCGCGCTGCGCGTGTCGACCCTCGGGGTGGCGCTGGGTCTGGCCGCCGGGCTGGTGCTCGCGGTCTTCTTTCTGGTCGCCAAGACGCTCAGCGCGGACGTCGACGGCAGCACCATGCTCATCTCGAACGGCGTGATCGTCGCCGCCGTCTTGCTGCCGCTGGGCTTGATCCAGTGGGCGGGCGCCGGCTTTGCGTTCACGCTCACGGACTTCTGGGCGGTGCTGGCGCTGGCCGTCTTCAGCACCGCCTTGGGCGGCACCGTCTTCCTGCACGGCATGCGCTACATCCCGGTGCAGCACACCTCCATCGTCGGGCTCCTCGAGCCCGCGAGCGCACCGGTCTTCGCTCTCGTCCTCCTGGCCGAGAGGCCGTCCCTCTGGACGTTGCTCGGTGGCGCCCTCATCCTCGGTGGCGCCGTGCTCGTGGTGCTGCTCGGCGCCGCCGAGGAGGGCCTCGCCGGATCGCCGGAGGAGGCGGTCGGCGAGGCGGGAGCCTCCCGGTGAGTCGCCGCCCGCGCGGCCTGGGGGGCCGGCGGTGCCGCGAAGTCCTGACTGGACATCGTGGCGAGCAGCCGGGCGCGTCCCTTTCCTCCACGCGCACGCGTGGGGGGTGCCAAGGCGCGGCGTATCCGATACGCTCGTGCCGTGGCCGGGGGCGTGTGCCGTCACCGGCTCGCGGGCTCGAGACGACCGTCTCCACGAGCCCGACCGGCTCTGGAGGGAGCCCGGCATGACCATCCTCCTCATCTACAGCCGACTCTGGCCGGACCCGGGCTGAGACCGGAGTGCGGCACCCGCCTACCGTGAATCCTCAGGTGGACGACCCCGGTCCGACGGCCCTTGCGGCCGTCACCGCCGCCCACCTCGCCTCATCCGGCCGAAAGGAGCCCAGATGACGAAGCCCGTCGAAAGTGCCCCCAAGCTCGAGCTCATCAAGTCCATGACCATGCTCGAAGACGCCCAGCGCCTCACCCCCGGCGGCGTCGGCGGCATCCGCCGCGCCTACAACTTCGTGGTCGGCGAGTACCCGGTGTTCATCTCGCACGGTCACGGCGGTCACATCGTCGATGTGGACGGCAACGAGTACATCGACATGCTCTGCGCCTACGGGCCGATCATACTCGGTTACGTCGAAGATGAGATCAACGACGCCGCCAAGGCGCAGATGGACAAGGGCTTCTGCTTCAGCCTCGTGCAGCCGCTCCAGAACGAGCTCGAGGAGCGGCTGGCCGACATCATGCCGTGCGGCGAGCAAACCATCCTGGTCAAGACCGGCTCGGACGCGACCAATGCGGCCGTCCGCGCGATGCGCGCCTACACCGGCCGCGACAAGATCGCCCGCTGCGGCTATCACGGCTGGGGCGATTGGTGCGTGGAGCATCACGGCGGCGTGCCCAAGGCCGTGACCGACCTCACGGTCGAGTTCGAGTACGGCGACCTCGCCGACCTCGAGCGGGTGTTCGCCGAGAACCCGGATGAGATCGGCGGTGTGATCATCACCCCGGTCGGCCACCCCATGGCGAAGCCGATCATCCCGCCGCCGGACGGCTACCTGCAGGCGGTCGTCGATCTCTGCCACAAAAACGACACGGTCGTCACCTTCGACGAGGTCCGCACCGGCTTCCGCGTCGCCATGGGCGGCGCCAGCGAGCGCTACGGCGTCACGCCGGACCTCACCACGGTCGGCAAGGCGATGGCCAACGGCTACTCGATCGCGGCCCTGGTCGGCAAGCGTGAAGTGATGAGCGTGTATCTCAAGGACGCCTTCCTCAGCTCCACCTACTTCCCCAACAGTCTCGAGATGGCGGCGAGCATGAAGTGCCTCGAGATCCTCGAGCGCGAGAAGGTGCAGGACGTGATCTGGGAGCGCGGCACCCGGTTCCTCGAGACGCTCGGCGAGATCGTCGACAAGAGCGGCGTACCGGTCACCAGGAGCGGCATCCCGCCGATGCCCTTCCTCACCTTCGACCACGTCGACGATCACTACAAGGAGCGGCGGACGGAGTTCTACACGCAGTGCATCCGCCGCGGGCTCTTCGTGCAGCCGTATCATCACTGGTACATCTGCTACCGCCACACCGAGCGCGACCTGAGCCGGGCGCTGGAAGTGGTGGAAGAGAGTCTCGCTTTCGTGAACCAGCAGTTCCCGTACCAGAAGTAGAGGGGGCGGCGTGGACAAGCTCATCATCACCGTGGCAGGCGTCGGCGCCGAGACCACCAAGGAGGCACAGCCCGGGCTGCCGGTGACGGCGGCGGAGATCGGCGCCGACGCCGCGCGTTGCGCGGAGGCCGGCGCCGCGATGTATCACCTGCACGTGCGTGACGCCGCGGCCAGCCCGACGCAGGCCAAGGAGGTCTTCGCGGCGGCGATCGCGGCGATCCGCGAGCGCACCGACATCATCATTCAAACGAGCACCGGCGGCGCCATGGGCATGAGCGCGGA
>CAYTRM010000244.1:0-4541 GCA_964440225.1 uncultured Thermoleophilia bacterium
GCGACTGGAAATCGCGTGGGCGGGGTAACCTGCCTCGAGGGTTCGAATCCCTCCCTCTCCGCCACTTCCTTCTCAGCCTGTCGTCCTCTACCTCTCAGGCTGCTCTCAGCCCTTCACAACCCCGGCAGAACCTGTTCACAGATGGTTCAAAGGCCGCGGGTATCGTCTTCATCGACTCGATCAAAGAGCCTGCGCCGGACGGCACGGGCCCGTGAACGAAGGAGACGGGACATGAAGAAGATGAGGATCACCTGGATCGCAGCCATCGTGGCAGTGGCCGTCCTCGCGCTGGCCGGCGTGGCGATCGCCGCCGCCGGTTCGCCCGGCCCGGCCACGAACGCCGGGGCCGGCATCGGCGCCGACTGCGAAGTGACCGACCCGGCGGCACTCGCCGAGCTCGAGACGCTCCGCGCCGATTTCGCCGACGCACGCCAGACGTGGTTCGACGAGTACAGCGCCGGCCGCACGAGCGACGCGGCGCAGGCCGCCCTGGACACGCTGCGCGACGAGTACCAGGCGGACGTGCAGGCCGTCTTCGACGAGTACGGCATCGACCAGACCGCCGGGACCGAGAGCGGCCACGAGAGCAGCGCGAACGAAGGCGCCATGATGGGCAGCGGCCAGGGCGGCGGCCAGGGCGCCATGGCCGGCGACGGCAGCGGCGACTGCATCAGCGACTGACCGGCTCCTCGCACACCTCAGCGGGCCGGAGAAGGGCCGGGCGCGCGCCGCGCGCCCGGCCCTTCTCGTCGTGCTGCGGACGCGGCCCCACGAGTCCGGGTACCGCCGCCGGACCCCTTCACAACCTCGGCAGAACCGGTTCAAGCATGGTTCACAACTGCCTCCTACACTCCAGAACGACACTATTGTCGTCGGCCGCCTGACGCGGCCTGGAGGGGCATCAGGATGAAGCAGCAAGGTGGGACCAAGGCGACGCGGCAGCGCGCGCGCCGCATCCGCTGGGTCGTACTCGGCGTCGTGTTCGTGGCCATGACGGCCATCGTCACGGCACACCAGCTCTTCCCGGGGACGGGCAAGTGGGTCGGAGTGGATGCGCTCTGCCCCTTCGGCGGACTGGAGACGCTGTACTCGCTGCTGACCGGCGAGGGCTTCATCAAGCGTACTGCCGTGAGCTCCGTGATCCTGCTCGCCGGCATGCTCGCCATGGCCGTGGTGTACCGGCGCTCCTTCTGCGGCACCATCTGCCCGCTCGGGACACTGCAGGGGATCTTCGGCGCTGCCGGCCGCAAGCTCTTCAAGCGGCGCTTCAACGTGCCGCGGGTGATCGACCGGCCGGCGCGGTACCTCAAGTACGTCGTGCTCGTGGTCTTCGCCGTGTGGACGTGGCAGGCAGCGGAACTGGTCCTGCGGCCCTACGACCCGTGGGTGGCCTGGTCGCACCTCACGTCCGACGAACTGCTCACGACCAACGCGATCGGCCTGGGGGTGCTGATCGTCTCCCTCCTCGGGTCACTCATCTACGACCGCTTCTTCTGCAAGTACCTGTGCCCCGCCGGCGCGCTGCTGGCGCTGATCTCCAAGATCAGCGTCCTGAACATCCGGCGCGACGCCGACGCCTGCACCTCGTGCGGCCGCTGCGACAAGGCCTGCATGATGAACATCGAGGTGGCCACTGCCGACGTGGTCACGAGCGCCGAGTGCATCTCGTGCAACGAGTGCGTCAACGCGTGCCCCGTGCCCGGCGCACTCAAGGTCACCGCGCCGCGCCGCGTCAGGATGCCCGCCGTCGCGACCACTGCGATCGTCACCGTGATCATCGTCGCCATCGTCGGCGTGTTCACGCTCAGCGGGACGTTCGAGTGGCAGCAGCCGACGCTGGCCGAGACGGCCGCCGCACAGGGCCTGTCTGCGGACGACGGCACCTTCGATACAGGCCTCATCAAGGGCAAGACGTCGCTGGCCGAGATCGCCGAGGCGACCGGTATCCCGGAGGCCGAGTTCACCGCCGAGTGGGGCTGCACGACCGACGAGCTGGAGCAGCCGATGAGCGAGATAAAGGACAAGTACGGCTTCGTGCCGGAGGACGTCCGCGCCTGGGTGGAAGAGCGCCTCGCGGAGTGACCGGCGGCGAGCCGGGATGCTCCGCGGAGAAGGCGGCGGCGGCGCACGAGGCGCCGCCGTCGCCGCCGCCTTCAAAGACTCTTCACAAGTGCCCTTTAGACTGTCTACGGCCACCGCCGCGACGATGCCCACGCAGCCGCGGAACGAGCAGCGAAAGAGAGGGACCGGATGACCACAGACACGACGCCCACGGCCGAAGACCGCCAGGCCGACCGCCGGGCGCGCACCAGGGCCCGGTGGGTGCGCTGGATCGTCCTTGGAGTGGTGCTCGTCGCCATGACGACCATCGTGACCCTGCACCTCAAGTCCCGCGGCGACGGACGGTGGGCCGGCGTCGACTTCCTGTGCCCCTTCGGCGGTCTCGAGACGCTGTACTCGCTGCTCGCCGGCGACGGCTTCCTGCGGCGCACCGCCGCGAGCTCGGTGATCCTGCTCGTCGGCATGCTCGCCATGGCGGTCGTCTACCGGCGCTCGTTCTGCGGCACGATCTGCCCGCTCGGCGCCCTGCAGGGGATCTTCGGCGCCGCCGGACGCAAGCTCTTCGGGCGGCGGCGCCCCACCGTGCCGGCCGCCGTTGACCGCGTCGCCCGCTACCTCAAGTACGTGGTGCTCGCGGTGTTCGCCTTCTGGACCTGGCAGGCGGCCGAGCTCGTGCTGCGCCCCTACGACCCGTGGGTCGCGTGGGCGCACCTCACCTCGGACGAGCTCCTCACGAGCTACCTCGTGGGCTTCATCGTCCTCATCGTCTCCTTCGCCGGCTCGTTCGTCTACGACCGCTTCTTCTGCAAGTACCTCTGCCCCGCCGGCGCCCTCCTCGCCCTCTTCTCGAAGGTGAGCGTGCTCAACATCCGGCGCGACGCGCACACCTGCATCGACTGCGGGCGCTGCGACCAGGCCTGCATGATGAACGTCCCCGTGGCGACCGCCGACGTCGTGACCAGCTCCGAGTGCATCTCCTGCAGCGAGTGCGTCAACGTCTGCCCGGTGCCCGGCGCTCTCAAGGTCACCGCGCCGGGCGGCTCGCGCGTGACCGGCCTCCTCGCCACCGGCGCGGTCGTGGCAGTGCTGGTGGCCATCGTCGGCGCGACCACGCTCACCGGTACCTTCGACTGGCGCGCGGAGGCCCGCGGCGCCGGCCACGGAAACGGCGGCGGGCAGGGAACGGGCCACGGGCAGGGCGAGGGTCAGGGCGCAGGGCAGGGACAAGGCGAGAGCCAAGGCGAGGGCGAGAGCCACGACGGAGGCGGCGGGACCGACTCACCGATCAAGGGTTGGATGTCCTTCGCCGACATCGCTGCGATGACCGGCATACCCCTCGCCGACTTCGGCGCTGAGTGGGGCGTGCCGACGGACGCGCTCGGCCTGCCGATGAAAGATATCAAAGACGCCTACGGCTTCTCGCCGGAGGACGTGCGCGCCTGGGTCGACGAACGCCTGGCGGAGTGAGGCGGCAGAACGCTTGAACGTGGCGGTCTCGAAAGCCCTTGGTCCGGCCGGCCGGGCGTGGGGGCGCGCGCCACAACTCCGGAAGGGCGCCCGCTGGCATGGTGGAGCAGTTTTTCTCACTCGGGTAGTGTAAACGCCGACCGCTTGAGACTCCCCAAGGAGTGGAACGTGACTACTCTCATGATCGTCGTCGCCGTCGTCCTCGGAGCGCTCGCCGTCCTCGTGACGGTGCCGAGGCTGCTGATGGCATCCAGGGCGCGGAAGATGAAGGGCAAGCCCGCGCCGACGCCGCACAAGGCGTCCGCCAAGAGGATCAAGTCGGGCGCCCGCACGATCCTGTACTTCCACACGCCGACGTGCCACGCGTGCAAGACCCAGGATCCGATCATGCGCAAGGTCCAGAAGCGGTATCCGGACGCCGTGTTCAAGATCGACGCGGCGGCGAACCGGCAGGCCGCGTCCGCCTACGGCGTCATGGGCGTGCCCTATCTCGCGTTCATCGAGGGAGGGACGCTGGTCTCGGCGCGGTCGGGCGTGCAGCGGGAGGACGCGCTCGTCGGCTTCCTCTCCGGCAAGGGGCAGGCATAGAAGAGGCCCGCCCGGAGGAGTGAGGCGGCGGGGGGCCGCGTGCTACACTACGCGTCCGCGGCCCCTGCCTCGCGCGCGCGGCGGCGGCCGCCTCGCGGAGAGGTGGCAGAGCGGTTGAATGCGGCGGTCTCGAAAACCGTTAACCGGGTCCTCTCGGTTCGGGGGTTCGAATCCCCCCCTCTCCGCCAGTGACTTGCCAACAACGTCAACCGCTCCTCCGTTGCGACCAGCCGGTCACGCGGGTCGCGAACGCTAGTAGATGCGGTCCCGGTGCCCGATTGAAACGATGTAGACGATCCTGTTGGCGTCGTCGACTTCGAACATGATGCGGTTATCGCCTATCCGCACGCGGTAACGGCCGAGGTGACCACCCGCGAGTGCTTCCACCCCTCGATGCCGAGGATCCTCGGCCAGCCTGCGGAATG
>CAYTRM010000245.1:0-4537 GCA_964440225.1 uncultured Thermoleophilia bacterium
GGCCGCCGACTTTCCCCAGACGTCGACCTTCGACACCGAGAGCGCGTTCGCGGTCGGCCGTGAGCCCTTTGTCGAGACACTCGGCAAGGTCGGCAGGGCCGCGTCCCGCGACGAGACGCGGCCGATCCTGACGGGCGTCCTCATGACGATCTTCGGTGACACGCTCAAGATGGTCGCCACGGACAGCTACCGGCTCGCCGTCAAGGAGACGAAGCTGGACCGAAGCCTCGAGACTGAGGTCCAGGCGATCGTCCCGGTAAAGGCGCTCGGGGAGGTCTCCCGGCTCGCCTCCGCCATGGGACCGGGGGATCTCGACGTCACCATCGGTGAGAACCAGGCCCTGTTCAAGCTCAGCGATCCGGCCGGCGACGTGTGGGTCGCATCGAGGCTCATCGACGGCCAGTTCCCGAACTACAAGCAACTCCTCCCCGAGACCTTCGACCATGAGGTCACGATCGCTCGGGGAGCGCTCATGGCGACGGCCAGGCGCGTGAGTCTGCTGGCTCAGAAGAACGCGCCTATCCGCCTCGCGTTCACCGAGAACCGTCTCACCATGAAGGCCCTGACGCAGGACGTTGGCCAGGCTGAGGAGTCGCTCGACATCGCGTTTGCCGGCGAGGCGTTCGAGATCGGGTTCAACCCGGCCTATCTCATCGAGGGTATCGACGCCATCGACGACGACGACGTGCGGCTGCGCTTCACCAGCCCCCTGCGACCGGGCCTGATCGGCGGCGCGACGGAAGGGTTCGTGTATCTCATCATGCCCATCCGTCTCAGCAACTGACGACGGCCGGCCTGGGTGATCGTGACTGCCGCGAGATGGACGACGTCGCCGTCACCGGCCCGCTCTCACTGGGCGCGTTCCTCAAAGTCGCCGGCGTCGCCGGTACGGGCGGTCACGCCAAGCTCCTGATCCAGGACGGCGAGGTCAAGGTCAACGGCGACGTTGAGACCCGGCGCGGGTGCACGCTGCAGCCCGGGGACGTGGTCGCAGTCGCCGGGCGGGAGTACCGCGTGTGGTCGTCAAGAGTCTGAGACTGGTCAACTTCCGCTCCTATTGTGACGCCACGGTCCGATTCGGTCCGGGGCTCAACATCGTGGTCGGCGCGAACGCGAGCGGCAAGACGAATCTCCTCGAGGCTGCGTGGTTCGCCTTGCGGGGCAACTCCCCGCGCACTCGCCGTGAGGAGAAGCTGATCACCTGGGGTGAGAGCTTCAGCCGCGTGGAGCTCGAGGTCGACGACGACGCCGCCGGTGCGCAGACCGTTGATGTCGGGTTCGCCCCCGGCCGCGGGAAGCGGGTGCGGTGGAGCGGTCTCGAACTCGAGTCGATCGAGGAACTGCGCGGCCGCAGCCAGGTCTTCGTCTTCGTGCCCGAGAGCCTGTTGCTCGTCAAGGGCAGCCCGGCGCGGCGGCGCGCGCACCTCGACGCTTTTGCCTCCGCGCTCGACCCGCAGTACGCAGCCGCGGCACGAGACATGCAGGCGGTGCTGCGCCAGCGCAATGCCCAACTCGGCGCGGTCAAGCAGGGCGGCGATCCGGGCGCTCTCGATCCCTGGGACGTCCAGTTCGCCAGGGCCGCCGTCGAGTTGGGGCGTCGTCGCCGCGACCTGGTGGGCGAGCTGCGGGAGCGCTTCGCCGCGGCCGCCTCCGCTCTCGCGCCGGCCGGCGAGCGATTCACGCTCCTGCTCGTCGCCCAACTCGAGAGCGTGCAGTACAACGAGGCGGCGCTGCTGGACGAACTGCGTCGCCGCAGGCCGGGTGAGGTCGGTCGGGGTCTCTCGCTGTTCGGGCCGCACCGCGACGACCTGCGGTTCCTCGAGGTCGGAGCGGCGCCGCAGTCGTCGGGCGGCGATGGCCGGGAACGCCCGCCGGAGCTCGAGGGAGAGCCTCCGGCGCCGTCGGCGGAAGGCCCGGCCGCTGTGGTGGCGAGTGGGCCCGCTTGCGGTCCCGTCGAGCTACCCCGCGGTGGTCGCGATCTCCGCCTCTTCGGCTCACAGGGTGAGCAACGGGCCGCCGTGCTGGCGCTGCTCCTCGCGGAGCAGCAACTCGCGGCTTCACGCACGGGCGAGCAGGGAGCCCTGTTTCTCGACGACGTCATGAGTGAGCTCGACGACGCCCGCCGCCGGCTTCTCGTGGCGATGCTGGCCACCGCCGGGCAGGCGATCATCACGACGACGAACCGGCACTACTTCACTGCCGAGGAGCTCGCCTCGGCAAACGTGATCGACCTTCCGCTCGAGGGGTCTCTCGCGGCGGGGCGCGTCGCGCCCCCGCCGGACGCGGCCGGCCCGGCGCCGCCCGCGATCGACGCGTTGTGAGCTGCAGCGGCGGCAAGGTGGAGGGGTGAGTCCGTCATCGAAGAAGCGTCGTCGCGACGACCTCCCGCGCCGGGTGGGTGAGGTGCTCGGCCCGGCGCTCGACCGTATCGCCACGAGCGACCAGGCGCGCGCGTACTCGGCGTGGGCTCGCGCCGTCGGCGAGCGGGTGGCGGCGAGCACGAGCCCGAAGGCCTTCGGGCGCGGACGGCTCACCGTCATGTGCGACTCGTCGGTCTGGGCGAACGAGTTGCTGTACCTCGGCCCACAGATCCTGAGGCGGATGGACGAGGTGCTGCCGGGTCACCCGGTCGAGCGCTTCCGCTTCGTCGTCGGGAACACGGGCGCGAGTGAGCCCGTAGAAGCGCCTTGTGGGCAGGAGTCCGCCGCCCGGCCCGCGAAGAAGGTCTGTCGGGACGGAACGCCCGCGCCGGGCGCCTACGAGGAGGCGCGGGCCGAGGTCGAGGGGGTGCGCGACGAGCGGCTCCGGGCGGCCATCGAGGCCGCTCTGCGACGGTCTTCGGAGGAGCCTTTCGCGGCTCCCGGGGATGACGATCCCTCTGGTTGACGGAAAAGCGCATTTTGCGGCGGTTTTTACCCGCTATCAGGGTCGCCCTGAGCCTTCGTGTTTGGTATACTCAGGCAGGCGGGTCAAGCCTGCCTTCCATCTGCCTGTCCCGCCCCTCGGCAATTGCGAGGTCGAGTGAAAAAACCGCACTACGACGCCCAAGACATCCAGGTCCTCGAGGGCCTCGAGCCGGTCCGCGAGCGGCCCGGTATGTACATCGGATCCACGGGTCCGCGAGGCCTCCATCATCTCGTCTACGAGGTCGTGGACAACTCGGTGGACGAAGCCATCGCCGGCTACTGCACCGGCCTCGTCGTCGCCATCAATCCGGACAACTCGATCACCGTGTCGGACGATGGGCGCGGCATCCCCGTCGGGATCATGGAGAAGTACGATCAGCCGGCGGCGACCATCGTACTGACGATGCTGCACGCCGGCGGCAAGTTCGGCGGCGCCGGCTACAAGGTGTCCGGCGGCCTGCATGGTGTCGGCGTCTCGGTCGTGAACGCGCTCAGCGAGTGGCTCGAGCTGGACATCTATCGCGAGGGGTTCCACTGGCACCAGCGTTTCGAGCGTGGCGAGCCGGTCACCGGCCTCGACAAGATGGAGAAGCTGGCCAAGGATGCGCCTACGGGGACGACGGTATCCTTCCTCGCCGACCCGGACATCTTCGAGGAAGTCGACTACGACTATCGCGTGCTCGCCCAGCGTCTCCGCGAGACCGCATTCCTCACCAAGGGACTCAAGATCTCCCTGAACGACGAGCGCGCCGAGGGCGAGAGCGTCACCTTCCAGTATGAGGGCGGCATCCGCGACTTCGTCGCGTACATCAACCGCGAGAAGGACCCGATCCACCGCTCGATCATCTACTTCGAGAACGAGACCCCCGACGGCGCCGTCGAGATCGCGATGCAGTGGAACTCGTCGTACAACGAGTCCATCTTCACGTTCGCCAACAACATCAACACCACGGAGGGCGGCTCCCACCTCACCGGCTTCCGCAGCGCGCTCACCAACACCATCAACAGCTACGCTCGCCAGAAGGGTCTGCTCAAAGAGAAGGACGACAACCTCTCCGGCGAAGACGTGCGCGAAGGCCTCACGGCGCTCATCTCGGTCAAGCTCAAGAACCCGCAGTTCGAGGGGCAGACCAAGAGCAAGCTGGGCAACACCGAGATCCAGACGCTGGTCCAGCAATCGGTCAACGCCAAGCTGGCCGAGTTCCTCGAAGAGAACCCCTCCGAGGGGCGGCAGATCATCGACAAGGCGGTCAACGCCGCCAGGGCGCGCAGCGCCGCGCGCAAGGCGCGCGACCTCACGCGCCGCAAGGGCCTTCTGGAGGGCAGCACGCTCCCCGGCAAGCTGGCCGACTGCTCCATCAAGGACCCGTCACTCAGCGAGATCTATCTGGTCGAGGGCGACTCGGCCGGTGGCTCGGCCAAGCAGGCGCGCGACCGCTCCTTCCAGGCGATCCTGCCGCTGCGCGGCAAGATCATCAACGTCGAGAAGGCGCGCATCGACAAGATGCTCGCCAACAACGAGATCCTGACGATGATCAGCGCGATCGGCGCCGGCCTCGGCGAGGATTTCGACGTCGAGCAGGCCCGGTACCACAAGATCATCATCATGACCGACGCCGACGTCGACGGCT
>CAYTRM010000246.1:0-4496 GCA_964440225.1 uncultured Thermoleophilia bacterium
CGCCGACGAGCTGGCGGCGGCGCGCGCCGACACCACCGCCGCCTTCGGGTTCCGCGACTTCCGCGCCGCCCGCCTCGCCGGGGCCTTCGCCATCGAGCGCCTGTGGGTGGCGACGGAGGACGGCAGCGTCGGCCGCTCCGGCACGGTGCTGGACATCCTCGCCGATCTGGACGTGCTCCCCGGCACGACCGTCTACGCGTGCGGGCCGGCGCCGATGATCGCCGCCGTCCGGCGCTGGGCCCTCGAAGAGGGACTGGGGGGCTTCGCGTCACTCGAGGCGCACATGGCCTGCGGCACGGGGTCGTGTCACGGGTGCGTCGTCGACACGGCGCGCGGCAGGCTGCCGGTCTGCAGCGAGGGACCGGTGTTCACGCTCGACGAGGTGCGGCCGTGAGCGGCCCGGCCGTGACGTCGCCCGACCTCTCCGTGCGGCTCGGGCCGATCCGCCTCGAGCACCCGTTGATGGACGCGTCCGGGACCTTCGACCTCCTCGAGTACGCGAGCCGGTACGACGGCGACTACTTCGCCGACTTCCCTTACGCGGCGTACGTGCCCAAGACGGTCACCGTGGACGTGCGCGCGGGCAACGCCGCTCCTCGGGTGACCGAGACGCCGGCGGGGATGATCAACGCGATCGGACTGGAGAACCCGGGAGTGCGCGCGTGGACCGGGGGGCTGGCGGACTGGGCGCGGCTGCCCCGGCCCGTGATCGTCAGCATCGGCGGCAACGAGCCCGGCCAGTACGCGGCCGCGGTCGCGGCGATCGAGGCCCACCTCGAGGCGGCCCCGGCGGGCACTGTGCCGCGTATCGAGGGCTACGAGCTCAACGTCTCCTGCCCGAACGTCTCGAGCGGGCTGCAGATCGGCGCCGACCCTGCGGCCACGGCCGCCGTCGTCGGCGCCTGTCGCCGCCTCACGGAGCGCTTTCTGCTCGCGAAGCTGACACCCAACGTCACCGACGTCACGGCGCCCGCTCGCGCGGCAGTCGAGGCGGGCGCCGACGGGCTGTCGCTCGTCAACACCTTCAAGGCGATGGTGCTCGACCGCCAGACGCTGCGGCCGTTCCTCGGCAACCGCACCGGCGGTCTCTGCGGCCCGGCCATCAAGCCGATCGCCCTGCGCATGGTCGCCGAGGTCGCTGCCGCGCTCCCCGCGGTGCCCATCGTCGGCATGGGCGGCGTGTTGAGCGGGCTCGACGCTCTCGAGTTCATCGCCTGTGGCGCGACCGCGGTGGCCGTGGGCGCCGCGAACTTCACCGCCTTCGAGGCTCCCCAGCGCATCCTCGAAGAGCTCAGAGACGAGCTGGAAGTGCGCGGTCTGGGCTCGGCGGCCGCCGCGCGCGGCTTGGCCCTGCGGGCCTGACCGCCTGCGTCGCACGCCGCCGGCCGGAAAAAGTCCAGCTAGGCGACGGTTTTTTTTGCCGATTCCGTGTTGAACACCGGGAGCGGAATCACATATACTTCCGCCCGATGTCCGGCTCTCCCAAGCAATTCAACCAGGCTCCGGCGCGGTCACTCGACCAGCGCATGGACGCGCTGGGCAAGGCCAACGAGGTCCGCAGCAGGCGCGCTGCGCTGAAGGCCGACCTCAAGCGCGGCGACGTGCGCATCGACGATGTGCTCGCCGCACCGCCCGAGTACCTCCTCACGGCCAAGGTCTCCGACCTCCTGATGGCCGCTCCCAAGTGCGGGCGCGTCAAGTCGGCTCGCATCCTGGAGCAGTGCCGCATCAGCCCGAGCAAGACCGTCGGCGGTCTCTCGGAGCGCCAGCGGCAGGAGTTGCTCGCCTTCTTCGGAGGCTGACGCCATCGCCGCGGTCTTCGTGGTCTCGGGGCCGTCCGGCGCCGGGAAGGGTACGGTCATCGCCCTCGTCAAGGAGCGCATCGACCGTGTGGCGACGTCGGTCTCCGCGACGACGCGCCTTCCTCGGCCCGGGGAGGTTGACGGTCGCGAGTATCACTTCATCGACCGTCCCGCCTTCGAGCGGGCCGTCGCCGCGGGCGACTTTCTGGAATGGGTGGAGTACAGTGGCAATCTGTACGGAACGCTGCGCCGTGAAGTCGAGAGCAAGGTCGCGGCCGGTGACGATGTGATCCTCGAGATCGAGCTCGTGGGCGCGCGCGCCGTGCGGCGGACCCTGCCCGAGGCGGTATCGGTGTTCATCGCTCCGCCCAGTATGGCCGAGCTGGCCCAGCGCTTGCGCGGCCGCGGCACGGAGACCGCCGCGGCGATCGCCCGGAGGTTGCACCGGGCCGAAGCGGAGGTCGCCGCCGCGCAGGAGTTCGACCACATCGTGGTGAACGACGAAGCCGGGCGGGCTGCCGACGAGGTGGCTGCCCTGATCATGGAACGAAGGAAGGAAGCCTAGTGGACAAGCCCCGCATCGACGAGCTCCTGCCGCACGCCGGCGGTTCTCGCTATGCCCTGGTCATGATCGCGGCCAAGCGGGCCCGCCAGATCAACAACTACTACCACAGCCTCGGCGAGAACACTCTCGGCCTCGAGGGTCTCACGCCGCCGCTCATCCCGACGCGCAGCACGAACCTCCTCACCATCTCCTTTGAGGAGATCGTCGACAACAAGATCGAGTACACGACCCCCGACTGACACCGCCATGGACCCGGCGCCGCCCAGCCCAGATCCCGCCCGCACCGTCCTCGTCGGTGTGACCGGCGGCATCGCCATCTACAAGGCGGTGGATCTGGTGCGAGGGCTCGTCAAAGACGGTCTGCAGCCGCTGGTGGTGAGCACCGAGTCGGCCCGCCGCTTCGTGATGCCGCTGACCTTCGCCGCCGTTTCGCAGGCGCCGGTGCTCGACGACGACAGCGCCTGGCAGGCCGCCGGCGGCTGGTTCGGGCACATCGAGGCGGCGCGGTCGGCGAGCGTCATGGTCGTGGCTCCCGCCACCGCCAACACGCTGGCGAAGATGGCGGCCGGCATCGCCGACAACCTGCTCACCTCGACCTACCTGGCCTTTCGCGGTCCCGTCATCGTGGCGCCGACGATGAACTGGGCCATGTACGAGCATCCCGCGACGCAGGAGAGCCTGCGCGTGCTCGCCGGACGCGGGGTGGAGGTGCTCCCCACGGAGCGGGGCGAGCTCGCCTGCGGGGAGGAGGGCTCCGGCCGTATGGCCTCTCCCGACGCCATCCGTCTGGCGGTGCGCCGCGCGCTGGCGGCGGCGGCGACGGGGCCGCTGGCCGGCGGCAAGGTCGTGGTCACGTCGGGCGGCACGCGCGAGCGCATCGACGCGGTGCGGTTCATCGGCAATCGCTCGAGCGGCAAGATGGGCCGCGCGGTCGCCGACGAGGCGTACCTCCGCGGCGCCCGCGTGACCCTGGTCACGACGCAGCCCGCGGCCGGCGCGCCCTACGATACCGTGAGCGTCGAGAGCGCCGCGGAGATGGCGGCGGCGGTCGACGAGCAGCTGCGGGATGCCGACGTCCTCGTGATGGCCGCGGCGGTGGCCGACTTCCGGCCGCGCGACGAGGAGGCCGGCAAGATCGAGCGCGGCGGGCGCGACGGTCTCGTCCTCGAGCTCGTGCGCACTATCGACGTGCTCGCGGCGGCGGCGCGCCCCGGCCTGTACAGGGTGGGCTTCGCCGCCGAGGCCGGTCCCCGTCTCGACAGGGCGCGCGCCAAGAAGGCCGCCAAGGGTGTCGACCTCCTCGTCTTCAACGACATTCTCGCCGAGGGCGTCGGGATCGGCTCGGACGAGAACGAGATCACGATCCTCTCGGCCGACTCCGAGCTTCACGTGCCGCGCACCTCGAAGGCCGCCTGCGCGGTGGCGATCGTCGACCAGATCGAACGAGGACTCGCGGGATGAGCGCCGACCGCGCAGCCGTCGTGGCCGCGGTCGAAGGCCGTGTCGCGAACGTCAATCTGCGCCGCCACATGCTGGCGACGGAGGCGATCATGCGGGGCCTGGCCGCGCGCCTCGGCGAGGACCCCGATGTGTGGGGGCTCGCGGGCCTGGTTCACGACCTCGACGTCGAGGAGACCGAGGGTGACGCCGCCCATCACGGCACGGTGGCCGCGGATGCGGCGCGCGACCTGGGTCTGCCCGGCGAGGCGGCTCACGCGATCTCCGCGCACAATCCCCAGACCGGCGTCGTCGCGACGACCCGGCTGGACGTCGGCCTGATCGCCGCCGACCAGCTGAGCGGGCTCGTGACGGCGGCCGCGCTGGTGCGCCCGGACAAGGACCTGGCCGGCGTCAAGGCCAAGTCGGTGCGCAAGCGGTACCGTGAGGGCGCGTTCGCGCGCGGCGTGGATCGAGAGTCGATCGCCCGGTGCGCCGAGCTGGGTCTGGAGCTCGACGACTTCCTGCTGCTCGGGCTCGAAGCGATGCAGGGCGTGGCTGCCGCGCTCGGCCTGTAGCCCGACGCCCGTGGGACCGCCGCCGCGCCGCGAGCCGGCCTTCGACGCCGAGAGCGAGGCGTACACGCTGTACCGCCGGGGCATGGCCTTTCTCGAGGATCGGCACCCCGCCCA
>CAYTRM010000247.1:0-4485 GCA_964440225.1 uncultured Thermoleophilia bacterium
TCTCGTCGTGCGCCAGCCGGTACGCCCAGGCGTTGATGAAGCTGCCGACGATGAGTCCGTACACAGCAGCGATGAGAATGAGAGGCCAAGTCATTGCGACTTAGGGCACCAGAAACGGATCGGCATTGTGGAGATAGACCCTCAGCCGGTATTTGTCGCCCCCCGGCAGCGGCTCATACGTGTAGTCGCCATCCTCCGGCGCGGCCACCTCGCTCATCAGGAGGCCCGTGAACGGGTTCTCCGGCCACTCTGGACCGAGCAGGAACACGCCGAGCGTCGCCTGGTCGCACTGCGGCGGCCAGGGATCGTCGGCATCGGAGGCGGAGACGTAGCTCAGTAGCGCAATGGCGATGGTCCTGCCGCCGATGCGCGCGTCTGCGTTCTTGGCGCGTTCGCGCTGGCCCAGATACATCGGGATGGCAATCGCCGCGAGGATCCCGATGATCGCCATCACAAAAAGGGCCTCGATCATGCTGAAGCCGGCGGATGCTCCGCCCGACCGGCCGCCTCGCCCCCCGGCGATGCGCATCACTGTACGTACTCCTTGAAGAGCTCGACGAAGAGCGCGTCGAACTCGGCCTTTGGCATGGTCTCGTAGACCGGCGCCACGGCCTTCATGCGCGCCTCCTTCTCCTTCGGCAGGATGCGTTCCAGACCGTCGACCGCCTTCTGGCGCGCGTACTTGTCGCCAGCCAGATACGCCTGGCCCCACATGAGGATCGCCTTCTCGTCGTCGCCGCCCTTGGAGAGCAGGGCTGCGGCGAGCCGTGGCAGGTAGGCGGGACCGCCGGGGATCGCCGCCGCCTTCTCGTACCACTTCGCGGCCGCCAAATCATTCTGCTCCTTGCTGCCAGAGCCGTGTTGATACGTGAAGTAACCCAGATAGGCAGGAAAAGCCCACTCGCTGGGATTCGCTCTGAATCCCCGTTCGAGCAGATTCATGCTGAGATCAGGGCGACCGGCGTCGACCAGAGCGAAAGCTCCAAAGCGGTAGGCCCGCAGGAAGTGCGGACTGAGTGTCGTCACCAGGTCTACCATCTGCGGCAGGGAGTCCAGCTGTCCCTCACCCTCGAGGTGCTCCCCGTAATACTGGACCATGCTCAGGTAGTAGACGTCGGCGATCGAGGTGCGAAAGCTGGGCGAGAAATCCTCGAAGAACTGCGGCGACGGCACGAACACCCGCGGGTCGGCCGGAGCCCGGTCCGGCCGCGTCACCTGGTACGCCACGACCACTCCGGCACACGCGAGCACCACCAGCGCCGCGACCACGCGCCGCAGCACGTCAGAATTCCTTGCGGCGGAACACCAGGGCGGCGAGCGCCAGCACTACGACGACGTAAGCGAACAGGTAGCCGCTCCAGAGCGCGATCTCGCCCCACGCGAGCGTGTCCTCGCCGACCACGCCGGCCTTGACGTCCACGGCCGAGAAGTTCGGGATGATCACGTAGACGACCCACGAGAGCGCCTCGGTGACCACGTTCTTGCCGAGGCGCGTCAGCTCAAGCACGTTGTGGCTGAGCTGCCCGGCGACGAAAACGCAGATGCCGAGCACGCTGGCGAGGATCGCCGAGCCCATCGTCGAGAAGAAGATGGTCACCGCCATCACGGCCAGCAGTTGCACGTAGATCATGAGCACGGCGACGAGGAGCATGCCGGACGCGTCGCCGGCCACCGCCCACACCAGCAGGAAGAGGAAGACGCCCATACCCGCCAGCACCACGGCCATGGTCGCGCAGAGGCCGAGGAACTTCCCGGTGATGAAGGCGCCGCGGCTCACCGGCTTGGAGAACAGCACGAACACGGTGCGCTTCTCGACCTCCTTGTGTACCAGCCCGGCCGCCACGAACACGGCGACGATGAGACCGAAGAAGGTGACCGCAACGAGCCCGAAGTCCTTCATCATGCGTCCTTGCTCGCCGAGGCTGATGCTGCCAAGCCACAGCCCACCGACGATCATGATGAGAGCGAAGACGACGATGACGGCCAGCACGCGGTCGCGGATCGTCTCCTTGAACGTGTTGACGGCAATGGCGGCGACCTGCTTCACGCCGTCACCACCTTCATGAAGAAATCCTCGAGCGTGGAGGCATCCTCAAGCGCCTCGTCCACGCTTCCGTGCCACACGACCCGCCCTTCACGCATGATCGCGATCTGCGAGCAGAGCTCGTGCACGTCGCTCAGAATGTGCGAGTTGAAGAGCACGGTCTTGCCGCGCCTGTGAAGGCTCTCGATGATGCGCTTGACCTCGACCCGTCCGACCGGGTCGAGCCCCGTCATGGGCTCGTCGAGCAGCACGAGTTCGGGGTCGTTGACGAGCGCCTGCGCGATGCCGATGCGCTGCAGCATGCCTTTGGAGTACTTCCGCAGGTGCGTGCTCGCGGCCGCCTCGAGGCCCACGTCGGCGAGCAGGCCGTCCACCCGCTCCCGGCGCGCGTCCGCCTTGAGGCCGAAGAGCTGGCCGCAGAAGCCCAAGAACTCTCGCCCGGAGAGGTAGTCGTAGAAATACGGATTCTCGGGCAGGTAGCCGACATGCGAGAGGCCCTCCACACCCAGATCAACAGTGCCCGACGTGGGGTGCATCAGCCCGAGCGCCACCTTGACGGTGGTCGTCTTACCGGCGCCGTTGGGCCCGAGGAGGCCGAACACGGCGCCCGGGTCGACCTGCAGATCGACGCCCTTCAGGATCTCGACGGCACGGCGCCGGAACCCCACATGCACGGTCTTGTGCAGACCGTTGATGTGCAACGCCGGCGCAGTCGTCAACGACTCACCCATATCACTGTGGGGACACCACGAAGTGACCTTCACTCACGTGCCTCGCCAAGGACTCCACCGCTTTCCATCAAGTGATCCAGGCCCTGCTGTCGAAGGAGGCCGCAGCCGCCTAGCATGACCAAAGGCTCGCAGCTCGCCTCCGCCCTGCACCGCAAGGCGCTCCAGGCCCGATATGCTCACGTAGCGGTTCGAGAGACCGTCGCGGAGTCCTCTCGACTTCTCACGTGTCACTCCACACCGCCGCCGAGCGCACAAGTGACAGAGGGGGGCGGGGCCTTCCGGCCCCGCCCCCCTCGCACTTCACCTACGCAGTGAGGAGTCAGGCTCAGCGAACGGTGAAGACGCCATTTGACAGCGTACCGGTGAGGGTGTAGTCGGCGCCTGCGGCAGAGACATACGTGAAGTTGCCGAGCGCACCGTCGTTGGCCATGGCGACATTCGTGAACGGGTTAGTCGGCCAGGGATCGAGCTCAGGCGTGACCGCGACGACCATGGCGCCCGACAGCGGGTACACGTCGTTGTGGTCGACGGCGTAGCTCTGGACACCGATCTGAATCGCGTGGACGCCTTCCTTGACGCCTGCATCCTTGGCCTTCTCACGCTGGTTGAGGAACATCGGGATCGCGATCGCGGCGAGGATGCCGATGATGATGATCACGATCAGCAGCTCGATGAGGGTGAAACCCTTCTGGCTCTTGCGGAACCTCTTCATGTCTTGGTCTCCTCTCGGTACGACTTCTCTGACGTTGACTCTGGTCTGGTACTCCACCGCGGGGCGCGGTCCCCCTGCTCCCACGGCGCCCCACAAAAATAGCCTGCGGGCTCCGGAACTCCGGGCACCACAGGCTGCGAGGTGTGAAACTCAGTGGCGGTAGCCCAGCCGACTCGGTGAGTCCTGTGGCTTTGCGCCCCACCTTCGCAAGTGGTTTGCCCTTTGCGCCTTCGCTCCTATACTGCCTCCTCGCCGGTTTCCTAGACACATACTTCGGCAGTTCGCCGCAACTCTTTACTGTTCTGACAACACTCTGCCCCACGCGGCGCGCAGTGGACTAGGACGAACGTCTAGGGAGCGTCTCAGAAGACCTTGCGGCCGAGCACTTCCTTGAGCCGCCCGAGCGCCTTGAGCGACTCGCGCGAGACCTTCTTCTGCGTCAGCCCCAGCTCCTCCGCCACCTCGCTCTGCGTGAGGTCCTTGAAGAAGAGGAGGTAGATGAGCCGCTTGTGAAAGACGGAGAGGCGGTCCATGGCGGCGTAGAGCGAGATGCGGTCCTCAATGGGGAGCGCAAACGACGCCTGGCGGATCGAGTGCACCATGCCGGGGTCGGCCTCGGCCTGCAGCTCGTCGGTGGTGAACGGCTCGTCCTGGCTGTGCAGCTGGATGCGCGAGTAGAGGTTCATCACCTCGAGGATGCCGGCCTCGTTGATGTTCAGCGCCTCGGCGAGCTCGGCCACCTCCGGCGGCCGGCCGAGCTTGTGCGAGAGCTCGCTGGATTTCCCCTGGATCTGGCCGTACACCTTCTTGACCCAGCGCGGCTGGCGCAGCAGCAGCGAGTCACGCAGGTGGTGCCGCAGCTCGCCGTCCACGATCGCCGTGGCGTAGGTGCTGAAGCGCACGCCGCGCCGCGCGTCGAAGCGCTGGGCCGCCTTGATCAGGCCGAGATTGGCGACCTGCAGCAGGTCCTCGTACGGCTCGTTCGCGTACGAGAACCG
>CAYTRM010000248.1:0-4466 GCA_964440225.1 uncultured Thermoleophilia bacterium
CGTGTCGCCGCAGTCGGCGGCGGCCACGTTCGGCCACCAGAACTGCACCGAGCCCAGGTAGTCGGCCATACGGGTGATCGCGCACAGGTCGTCCTTGGTCGGCGGCCGGCGCACGCCCGTGCGCCAGTCGACCACCTCCGTGCCGCAGCCGTTGGTCGTGTTGTACGTGTCGCCGCTCGCGAGGTCGAGGTCGAGGGCGCCGTCGCGGGAGCCGAGCAGGAAGTCGCGCGGGGCACTCGCGAGCGCGCGCGCCACGAGGTCGGGCGCGAAGCGCACGACCCCGGACGCGCGGTCGACCCGCGCCCCGTGCTCCTCGAGGATGTCCAGCGCCTTCGGCGAGCCGAAGCGCACGCCGGTGCGCTCGAGCACTGTCAGGACCGCGTCGCGGTAGCGGTCGAGCCGCGCCGCGTCGTAGAAGGTCACCTTGAAGTCCGAGCCCAGCGGCAGCAGCGGCTGCCGCGTGCTGAGGTCGAGCTGAGAAGCCATCGTCGTCCTCGCTGTCGTTCGTCGCAGTGGCGCTCGCGTCGGGCCGGCGCCGGGCCGGCTCTTCGACGCCGGCTACTTCACGCCGGCGTGCCGCTTGAAGCACTCCACGGAGTTGATCGGGATGCCCAGGACCTCGGCGATGTGGAACTTCGCCTCCATCGCGCCGGGGTGGTCCGCGTAGGTCAGGTCCTGCACCTGGATGCGGCCGAGGCCGAGGTCGCGGCGGATGTCGTGCATCGCCACGGTGTCGCTGAGGTCGAGGACCGAGCAGCCGAGCCTGTCGGCGACGTACTGCTTGGCCTGTGGAAGGCGCATTCCCCGGGTCATCTGCATGCGGGCCACCAGATCTCCGGCGGTCCGCATCCCGCCCATGCCCGAGGCGAGCGCGTGTGAGGAGGCCATCCCGAGGGGGTCTCCGATGCCGACCTACAACCCGTCGAGCTTCAGGATGTCGACCAGCGCCTTCGAAGCGCGCGACGTGGCGTCGCTCGGCGGATACGGCGTCATGGGGACGCCGCCGACGCCCATCCCGGCGTTCATGTGGACGGGGATGGTGGCCTCGGCGGTCACCGGCTTGACGAGCGTGCAGGCGCGAGCCGTGTTCCAGGCGAGGGACTTCGTGGTGTTGACGTTCACCGCCGGGCCGAAGATGGTGGCGCCGGCGGCGGCGCAGGCGCGGAGCTGGCCGAGCGGCCACTGGCCGGCCAGCCGGACGCCGTCGAACTCGAGCTGGCCGTGCATGCCCAGCACGAGCTCGGCGGCCTGGCCGATCTCGACGCCGATGTCCGGCCACGTCTCGCGCACCTTGCGCGCGACCCGGAGCGTGGCCAGCAGATCGGCGTCGCCTGACGCGCCGGCGGTGTCGAAGTCGAGCCCGTCCACGCCGGCGGCGACCATCGCCTCGGCCACGCACCACATGTCGCGCTCGAGGTGCGCGACGGCGTCCTCCTGCGCGGCGCGCGCCTCGGCGATCCTGCCGAGGGGCATGAGCTCCGACCAGTTGGGGCAGGGGCCGTCGGGCTGCGAGTAGCGGCCCAGGTCGGGCATCGCGCCGTAGTTCAGCGGCACCACCGTCTGCTGCTGCGCGTCCTTGAGCATCTGGGTCTGGAAGGAGAGCACCGTGCGTACGGCCTTGTACGAGTAGTCGTGGTGCCACAGCTCGATCATGTCGGCGCCGTGGTGGTTCTGGTAGACGATCTGCTCGAGGACGGGCGCGGCGAGGTCGGCGTTGCCCGACCCGTCAAAGCCGAGGATCACCTCGTCGCCGTAGTCCACGGAGGTGAACTTGGCCGGGGAGGTGAAGATGTCGAGCAGGTGGTCGAGCTCGTCCTGTGCGAGAGGCTCGACCTTGGCGCGCTTCACCGCAGCCTCGGTCCCGGCGTGCAGGTCGGCCTCGACTTCGGCTCGGGTGAGCTCGACGAGCGAGCCGTCGCCGAGCCGTGTGGGGATGCGTTGTGCCATGGACCCTCCGGTCTCCCTCGCGTGCAGGATGCGGTGAGTTAGTTATTCATGTAACTAACAACGCGGTGGGTGGACGATATCCAGCCGGAGGCGGAGGTGTCAAGGCGGTGGCGCGGAGCGTCGCCTGGGGCGAGACCGCCACGTGCACAAGTTCGCACCACGGCGGAGCGCAGTTCGCCGCAGTATCCGGCATTGCGCCGGTGGCCGTGGCTTCATAGCATGGGTCGGGACGGGCGACCGCGGCGCCGGCAGGCTGGGCGCCACTCGACGGACAGGGGGCACCGTGGAACCTCGGATCGTCACGCGTCAGGGGGACGGCTCCGCCGTCGAGCTGACGCGCAGTGAGATCAGGAGCGAGCTGGAGGAAGGAACGCGCGCCGCCGCCGCCAGAGCGCGCGCTCCGGAGCTCGGCGCCGGCGAGCTCGACCACCTCCTGGACATCTTCGCCAGCTCGGCACGCTTCAGTGCCGTCGACATCGGGGACGAGGTCGTCCTCAGCTTCGACGGTAGCGGGACGCCGCAGCAGGGCAGCCGCGTCGACGCGCTGCTGCAGTACGAGCAGTGCCTCGCGGCGGACACCTGCGAGCTCTTCCACATCGACTACTCGTTCAAGGCGGTCAAGACGATCGTGGGCAGCGAGCAGCAGGCGATGAAGGAGGCGCAGGAGCGGGTCACCATCCCCGTCCACTACGGCGCCCAGCCCGACCTCGGTCGCTACTCGCACCCGGACGGTCCGTGCGGCAACTGGTCGGAACTGCTCCCGGCCATGCGCATCGACGAGGCGCGCCTCGCGCAGGAGCAGGCCGTCGATCTCGCCGTCAAGGACATGGTGCACGTCGCCGCCGAGCTGTACGAGGCCGGGGCCGACGGGATCAACTTCGACACGGCCGGTGCCGCCGGCGACGCGGACTTCCTGGCGGCCCTGCTCGCCGTGGAGCGCCTGCGCGCGAAGTACCCGGCCATGGGCATCATGGTCGGCATGGCTTCGGAGGTCGTGCTCGGCACGCACGGCCGGCTCGAGTACCGCGGCACGCGACTGGCCGGCCTCAAGCCGGAGGGCCAGTGCCGCGTGGTGCAGGACGCCGGCGCGACCATCTACGGACCGGCCATCACCGTCAACACGAGCCGCACGGTCGCCTGGAACGTCGCCCGCGCGCTCACCTTCATGAAGCCGTGTATGGACGTCGCGCGGATACCGGTGCACGCCAACGTCGGTATGGGCGTGGGCGGCGTGCCGATGAACGCCTTCAGCCCCGTCGACGCCGTGTCGCGCTGTTCGCGCGCCTGCGTCGATATCCTGAAGGTGGACGGGTTGTAGGTGGGCTCCGGTGACACGTTCGGCATGCCGATCGCGCACGCCGTCGCCTCGGGGATGAACGGGTTGCGCGCCGCTGGAGATCTGGTGGCGCGCCTCGAGATGGCGAAGGGCATGCGGTTGACGGAAGCCAAGCGGACGGTCGCGGAGGCGCTCGGCGTGGGTGTGGCCGACCTGGCCGACCCGCTGGTGATGCACGAGGTGCGCGGCGAGCTGCGCCTGGGGCGGGTGTTCGAGCTGGAGACCACGTATCCTCACGACCCCAGCCCGCAGGAGGCCAAGGCCGCCATCCGGCAGTTGCTCGGGCTGCCCGAGCGCTGAGCGGCCGCCGGGCGCGGTCGCCTGCGTCGCGGGAGCGGCCTGCGCGCCGTTCGTCGGCCCGGCCGATGGTCGCGGGGTGCTGCGACGGCGATGCGGCGACGACCGTCGCCGGCTCGGGTAGAGTCATGTGGTGGATACGCACGCGACAGCGTCCTCTCTCTCGCTGACGTTCGCGGGGCACTCGACGGTGCTCCTCGAGCTGGACGGAGTCCGGCTGCTCACCGACCCGCTCCTGCGCAAGCGGATCGGCGTGCTCATCCGGCGCAGTCCCGTCCCGCCGCCGGCCGTGCGCCGCGGCCTCGACGCCGTGCTCATCTCGCACGCGCACCTCGACCACCTGGACGTGCCGTCGCTGCGGCTCATCGACCGGCGGACCCCGGTCGTGGCGCCGCGTGGCCTCGGCGGACTGCTGCGCCGCCTGGGGTTCGTGCCGCGGGAGGTGGACGTCGGGGACGAGGTGGAGATCAAGCGACTCGGTCCGGAGGCGAACGGCGAGAGCGGCGCCGGCGGCGAGCAAGGCTCCGGCCGCGAGAACGCCGCCGACGACGAGCGCGGCGCCGGCCGCGAGCACTCCGCCGCCTTCGGGTCCGTGCGCGTCAGGGCCGTCCCGGCCGATCACGCGGGCACGCGGCATCCGCTCGCCGCGGAGTCGGCCGCCCTGGGCTACGTCGTCACCGGGGGGCTCAGCGCCTACTTCGCCGGCGACACCGGCCTGTACGACGGCATGCGGGACCTGGCGCCTGTCGACGTCGCCGTGCTGCCGGTCGGCGGCTGGGGCCCGCGGCTGCCCGACGACCACCTGAACCCGCTGTCGGCGGCCAAAGCGCTGCAACTGCTTCGGCCGGCCGCGTGCGTGCCCGTCCACTGGGGCACCATCTACCCC
>CAYTRM010000249.1:0-4450 GCA_964440225.1 uncultured Thermoleophilia bacterium
GGGGCTGGCGTTCAGCGTGAGCCTGGGAGACCGGAGGGCGATCCTCAGGTCGCTCACGATCTCGCTCCTGGGCATCGGCACTGCGATCGCGGTGGGCTTCGCCCTCACGCGCGGCTTCAGCTCGATCGTCGACGTCGAGTCGAACTCCCAGATCATCGGCCGCACCTCGCCGCGGCTGATCGATCTGCTCGCCGCGCTGGCCACCGGGCTCGCCGGCGCCTTCGCGACCGGGCGCAAGGACGTCTCCGACACGCTGCCGGGCGTGGCCATCGCGATCTCCCTCGTGCCTCCGCTGGCCAACGTCGGCATCCTGCTCGCCACGCATGACTACGACCTTGCTCTGGGCAGCCTGCTGCTGTTCGTCACCAACTACCTCGCCATCTTGCTGACCGGGGCCTTCATGTTCGGCCTCATGGGGTACCCGCGCGCCTACCGCGCCGAACGGTCGAAGCGCGCCCGGGTGACGGCGCTCGCGCTCGCGCTCGTCCTCGGCGTCTTCATCGTCGTCCCGCTGGCCGCGACGAGCCTGTCGTCGATCGTCAACACGATCATCGACCAGCGCTCGACCGAGGCCGTCACCGAGTGGCTGGAGGGGAGCGACTTCCGGCTCGAGTCGGTGGAGGTCGTCGACGACCGCGTGCGGATCGTCGTGGCGGGCCAGGGCGGTCTACCGTCGTCACAGCCGCTGCAGGAGGCGCTCCGCGATCGCGTGTTCGACATGCCCATCACGCTCGAGGTCGTCCCCGAGACGCGAATAGACTTCGAGACCGCCGCGGGCGGCGGGGGGTAGACGCCGGCGGGCGGCGGGGGATGGACCCCGCCGCCCGGACGTTCGCGTCACGTCACGCCGCGCGCCTTCTCCGTCTCGTGCAGGATCGCCTGGACCTCGTCGGCGACGTCGCTGGAGAGCTGCTCCGGCTGATACTCCTCGAGGATCTGCTTCGCCGCCGCCTTGGCGGCGGAGTAGGCGTCCACGGAGCCGGTGGCCTCCCAGCCTTCGCGCCCGCGGCGGTCCAGGAGCTTGGGCTGGCTGAGCTCGCGTCCCCGCTTGCGCGTCGACGAGAGGCCCAGGTAGTGGCCGAACGACCCGACCTTGTGGATGTCGTCGACGGCCAGGTTCTCGTCATTGACGGGAATGCCGCCCACGGCGCGCTTCACCATGGTCGCGATCTCGTTGTCGAGCACGTACTGCGCGTAGTCGAAGGTGACGCCCGACTCGGTCATTCCCGCTCCGTAGATCAGGTTGGCGCCTGCCAACGCTGCCATGAGAGCGGTCATCGTCTTCTCGTGACCGGTCTGCACGTCACCGAGCTTGGAGTCTGCCTACAACCCGGCCACGAAGCTCGGCAGCATGTAGCGCTGGGCGAGCTGAGCGACGCCGGCGCTGAGCAGGCCGAGCTCGGGCGAGCCCACGGACGCCGTCGCGAGCCGCAGGTCCATGGTCGTCGTCGACGAGCCGTAGATGCTGGGCGCGCCGCGCTCGGTGAGCTGCGCCAGCGTGATGCTCGAGAGCACCTCGCAGTTGTGCGTGACGAGGGTGCCGGCCAGGGTGACCGGGGAGGTCGCGCCGGACATCGCCATGGAGATGACGTTGTTCGGGAGGCCGTGGCGGGCGGCGCCCATGATGACCTCGGCCGCGTCGCGCGTGAGCTTCAGCGGGCTGACGGGGCACTCGCAGAAGTAGAGGAGCGGCCTCTCCCGCAGCTTGTCCTCGCCGCCGGCGACCGCGGCGCCCATGCGCACGATGGCCTCGACGTCGCCCGTCGAGAGCGCCCCGGTGCCGACGCACTTGGTCGTGTTGGCGAGGCCGATCGCCGCGTCGCGCACGGCCAGCGTCTCCTGCGACGCGTCGCGGCTCTCCACCGAGTGCTCGTAGGTGTCGATCTCGCTGAGGTAGTCGGTCATGCGCGCGAGATCCGCCACGTCCTGCGCGGTGGACTGGCGGTGCTCGTCGGTGCGCGGGTCCAGCACCATGATGCCGGCGCTGAAGTTGGTGAAGCCGACGCGGCCGCCCTCGAGCATGATGTCGTTCTCCGGCGCCCGCCCGCAGAGCCGCACGCTGCTCGGCGACGAGCGGATGGCGTCCTCGACGATGTGGGGCGGGATCCGCACCGTCCGGGTCTCGCGGTCGACGCGGCAGCCGCCGTCGGTGAAGACGTCGAGTGCCTCGTCGCTCTCCACGAACACACCGGTGCGCTCGAGCACCTCGAGTGTGGCGCGATGGATGTCGTCGAGGTCCGCTTGGCTGAAGACCTCAAAGCGAGCGCCGGCGTTGCGCCGCACGCCCGCCTGAAGATTACGCTTCATAGACGCACTCCCTTCGGTGTCCGCTGCGGATCACCCGCGATCCGTTGCGTCCACTCTACCGTGCGCAGGCCGAGCGGGCCTCCCGAGGGCCGGGCCTCCGGGCGAGCGGGGAAGGACCGGGCGCGGCCGGCGCCCTCGGCCGGCGCCGGGACCGCCTGCGCGCCGTCACGGCCCGCGCCCCCGCCCCCCCGCGCGGCGATTATGTGCTATACTTTTAGCAGGCGAGCCACTCCGGCTCGCGGGACTGCGACATGGCACACCGCACTCTTGCGGTGACGACCATGTCGCTTTTTTACGTGTGTGCCCCGGTGGGGCGAGAGGATGGGACCGAGATGGCAGCAGGCAAAGTCAAGTGGTTCAACGCAGACAAAGGCTACGGATTCATCGAGCGTGAGAGCGGAGACGACCTCTTCGTGCACATTTCCGAGATCCAGGGCGACGGCGTGAAGAACCTCGCCGAGGGTCAGGCCGTGACGTTCACGGAAGCCACCGGCCAGAAGGGCAAGGCCGAGGCGACGCAGGTGAGCGCCGTCTAGGCACCCCCGCGCACCGGTTCGTGCCGGGCGGCCCCAGGCCGCCCGGCACGAATGGTTTGCCCGACGTCCACGCAGTGGTAGGTACCCGGTGCCACGCGTCGACTTCACTCCGACTCGACATCCCCACGCCGCGGAACGCAGCGACCTGCAGCGCATCCCGGCAACAGCTTGCTCATGCGCGCCTCACGGGCCGGCCGACCAGAAGGGCGGACATGGAGCTGCTGTTGCTCTCGAACTCCACCAACCACGGCGGCACGATGTTCTCCCATGCCGCCGAGGCCTTCGCCGGCGTCTCGGCCGGCGCCGTGGTCACGTTCATCCCCTACGCGCTGGCGGATTGGGACGACTACGCCGACAGGGCGATCGCGGCGCTCGGATCGATCGGCATCGAGGCCGTGTCCGCCCACCGCTCGACCGCGCCGGACAGGGCGATCCTCGAGGCGGAGGTCGTGCTGATGGGCGGGGGCAACACGTTCCGGCTGCTCGACTCCCTCTATCGTCTCGGCGTGATCGACGGGCTCGGCGCCCGCGTGCGCGAGGGCTCGACCCGCTACGTCGGCGCCTCCGCCGGCACCAACGTCGCCTGCCCGACCATCCGCACCACCAACGACATGCCGATCTGTCTGCCGCCGAGCTTCACGGCGCTGGGGCTGGTGCCCTTCCAGATCAACCTGCACTACATCGACGCCGACCCCGCCTCGACCTTCATGGGCGAGACGCGGGAGGAGCGGATCGCGGAGTTCCTCGAGGAGAACGAGTGCGCCGTGCTCGCGCTCTACGAGGGCTCGTGGCTGCGTGTCGGTGGCGAGACCGCCGTGGTCACCGGCCGCGGCCGCCTCTTCGAGCGCCGCGACGTCGGCACCTTCCACGAGGGCCTCGACGTCTCGGGGCTGCTCCACCACGCCCCCCACTTCGACGGCGGCAGGCGACCGGAACCGGGAGGTCCTTCATGATCGGCAAGACCGCAGTCGTGTACGCGGAAGCCGCCTTCGGCACGCCCGACGGCAAGACGGCCAACGGCTTGGTGCGCCACTCCGAGAAGTACGAGATCCTCTCGGTGATCGACGGGACCAAGACGGGGATGGACGCCGGAGCGTACCTCGACGACGTCCCGAACGGGATCCCGATCTGTGGCGACCTCGTGGACGCCATCGCGCTCGCCGGCCGCGTCCCCGACTACTTCATCCTCGGTGTCGCGCCGCTCAGCGGTCTGCTGTCGCCGCAGCAGCGCGGCGTCGTGCTCGACGCGATGCGCCGCGGCATGCACATCGTCAACGGCCTGCACGAGTTCCTGAACGACGACCCGGAGTTCACGGCGGCTGCTGCGACGCACGGCGTGCGGATCCTCGACGTGCGCCGTCCGCGCGCGAAGAAGGACCTGCGCATGTTCACCGGCGCCATCGACGAAGTGACCTGTCCGCGCGTGGCCGTGCTGGGCACCGACGGCGCCGTCGGCAAGCGCACGACCGCGGTCGTTCTGACGCGCGCGCTGGGCGAGCGCGGGATCAACGCGGTCATGGTCGGCACCGGCCAGACCGGGCTCATCCAGGGCGCGCGATACGGCGTCGCGCTGGACGCCATCCCCTGCCAGTACTGCTCGGGTGAGG
>CAYTRM010000250.1:0-4438 GCA_964440225.1 uncultured Thermoleophilia bacterium
GGCGGGTGCGGCGGCCGATCGTGGTGGGTGCTGGGGGTCATGTCCTGGGGCTCTCTGTCGCCTGCCCTGAGTCGGGCTTCCATAAGACTCTACGCCTTCGGCCACAGATACCTAACATCGGCCGGGCGAAGAATCCACGATGGACCGTTGCGAGGCCGCGTGTCTCCGTGGCGCCGTCTCTCCTTCTACAGCCTCGGCGCAGACCCTCGGCTGCTTGAGCGACTCGTGTCCGAGGCAGGCCCCAGCGACCTGCCTCGGAGCGCCTCGGGCGGCGTCGGGAGAGGCGGCGGAGGCGGCGGCGTCAGTCGGTTCCCTCCTCGCCGCCGAAGGGTTCGCCGATGAGCGGGAGGTCGGGGAGGTCGGCGAGGTACCCCGCCACCGCTCGCGCGGCCGCGTCGACGAGCTCGTCGTCGGTGAGGGCCGCCTCGAGTTCCGCGTCCCACGCCGCGGCGAGATCCGCCGCGAACCGGACGCGGAGGTGGACGAGCGAGCCGGGCGACGCGGGGAGCGCCGCGCCGAGGGCTGCGCCGGGCACGCGGGTCACCCAGACCAGGTCGTCGTCCACCTTCACGCCGCGGACGGCCCGGCGGTCCGGGCCGCGGACCGGAGCGCACGACGCCGGTCCCGTGCCGTCGCGCGACGGGTCGCCGCCCTTGAAGCGGTCCGGGTCTGGAAAGGTCATGGCGGCTCCCTCGGGTAGGCGCTGCGGGTGGCGAACGCCGCCGCACGGCCATGCGACGAAGGGTCTGCAGCGACCGGATCGCGACGGCGCTGCGCGAGCAGCTGCCGCGGCCTGCGGCGGCGTTCGCTGGCAGAGTAGCAGGAGGGGCGGACAGACGTTCGTGTCGGAGCGGGGGTCGCGCACGTCGCGAACGTCCCGAATCCGCCGGTTGCGGGAGTAGTGCGTCATCACCCGCGTCCCACGAGCGAAGGAGTCACCATGTCGCACAACGTCTACAGGGTCATGGAAGCCATCGGCTCGAGCCCGACTTCACGGGAAGAGGCGGCGAAGAACGCCGTCACCAAGGCCGGCATCCACCGCGAGGACCTGCGTGTCGCCGAGGCCGTGGAATCCGACATGAAGATCGACCAGAAGGAGATCGTCCCCTTCCGGACCAAGGTCAAGATCTCGTACAAGTACCACGAAGTCGTGTGACGGACCGCCCGGGGCGGGGCGGCCCGGGAGCGCGGATGCGCCGTCGGGCCGGGCCGTGCGTGAGAGAGTGCGATAGGGTGGACGTATGTCGGCCTGGTCGCCGTTTCGTTACCGCGTCTATCGCTATCTGTGGATCGCCCTCCTGGCGTCCAACATCGGAAGCTGGATGCAGGCCGTCGGCGCCGCGTGGCTCATGGTCGAGCTGGACGCCACGCCGGCGATCGTCGCGCTGGTCCAGACGGCGACCTACCTGCCGGTGGTGCTGGTCGGCGTGGCCGCGGGGGCCGTCGCCGATCTCGTGGAGCGTCGCCGCCTGCTGCTGGTCACGCAGGCCGTCATGTTCCTGGCGGCCGCCGGTCTGGCGGCGCTCACGGCGCTGGGCGTCGTCACGCCGCTTTCGCTGCTCGGGTTCACCTTCGCGCTCGGCCTGGGGATGGCGTTCAACTACCCGGCCTGGCAGGCGATCCAGCCGGAACTGGTGCCCCACGACGAGCTCAAGCAGGCGGTCACTCTGGGCGGCGCCAACATCAACCTGGGCCGGGCGATCGGCCCGGCGGTCGGCGGCCTGCTGATCGCCGCCGCCGGGGCCTGGCTGGTCTTCGCGCTCAACGCCGCCTCCTTCGCCTTCGTGCTCGTCGTGCTGTGGCGCTGGCGGCGCCCCGTCGAAGAGGACGTCGGACCGCCCGAACGCTTTGCCGGGGCGGTCCGCGCCGGGGTGCGCTACGCCATGTTCTCGCACGTCCTGCACGGCGTGCTGGTGCGCTCGTTCGCCTTCGGCGCGGCCAGCGCCGGCCTGCTCTCGCTGCTGCCCGTGTACGCCAAGCAGGTGCTCGGGGTGGGCTCCGGCGGCCTCGGCCTGCTCTACGCGGCCATCGGGGGCGGAGCGGTTGCGACCGCCGCCGTGATCCCGTGGGTGCGTGAGCGCCTCAGCGCCGACGGGGTCTTCTCCGCCGGGACCGCCCTCGTGGCCGCGGCGCTGGTGGCCCTGGCGCTGGTGGACGGTCTCGCCGCGGCCGTCGTCGTCTGCCTGGTCGCCGGCGTCGGCTGGCTGTTCTGCCTCTCGACGGTCAACGTCGCCTCGCAGGAGGTGCTGCCCGGCTGGGTGCGCGCCCGCGGGCTCGCCTTCTACCTCACGGCGATCTCGGCCGGCATCGCCCTCGGCAGCGCCGCCTGGGGCGAGCTTGCGAACGCGATCGGGACCCAGGGTACCTACGCCTGGGGCGCGCTGGCCGTGGTCGTGACCTTGTCGCTGGCCCTGCGCTGGCGCTTCGACAGGATCGCCGACGTGGACCTCAGGCCGGCGCCGATGGCAGCGCCGGAGGCGGGGCTCGTCGCCGGCGACGAGACGAGCAGCCCGGTCCTGGTGGTGGTGTCCTACGAGGTGCGGCCCGAGAGCGAAGACGACTTTCTGCGTGCCCTGCGCCTGGTCGGCCGGGCGCGCCGCCGCACCGGCGCCACCGACTGGTCGGTGTACCGCGACGCCGACCGCGAGAACCGCTACATCGAGACCTTCGTGCTGCCGAGCTGGGACGAGCACATGCGCCAGCACCAGCGCCGCACCGTGACCGACCTCGAGTTGCAGGAGGACGTGTGGGCCTACCTGGGGCTCGACAGCGAGCCGAAGGCAAAGCACTTCATCCAGCCACCGGAGCCGCCCTCGCGGCTCTGGCCGCGCTAGCCGGCCGGCGCCGGCGGGCCTTGACCCGGTTTCAGTCCCGGTCGCAGATCCGGCACCAGATCCGGAGCCGGGTCCACGACCGGATCCACGACCGGATCTGGAGCCGGCTCCGGGACGAGCTCCGGGAACAGCACCTCGATCTCCGCGAGACGCTCGGCCGCCCGGCGCCGGGCGGCCTCGGTACCCGCGTCCACCAGCTTCGCGCGGAGGGCCGCGTGCTCTTCCGGCCCCGGCGCCTCGACCAGCTCGCGGAGGAAGGGGTGTACGTAGGGCTGTGACGTGTCCACGGTGAACAGCGCCGTGTCGCGGGCCCGGGTGACGCCGACGTAGACGACCCGCCGCTCCTCCTCGATCTCGGCCTTCTCCCAGCGCGAGACGTCGCAGTCGTAGTCGGGGACGACGACCGCGTGGTACTCCCGGCCTTTGGCCGCGTGGATGGTGCCGATCACCACGCGGTCCTCCTCGGCCTCCTCGCGCGCCAGGGTGTCGTCGGTCATGCCCTCGTGCGCCTCCTCGTCGGCGCGAAGGCGGTCCCAGGCGGCCAGGTACTCCGCCGGATCGGGATACGTCTCGGCGAGGAGCGCGATGGTGTCGAGCACCTGGAGCGGCCCCGCGGCGTCGCGTTCGCCGCCCGGCGCCGCGGATGCGGGCGCGCAGGGGGCCGACGGTGTGGATGCGGTCGCGCCCGGGGGCGACGGTGCGGACGCGGGCGCGCCGGCGGCCGGCGGCGCGGCGGGAGGCGACGGCGTGCTCTCGGCCTCCCAGTGGTCCTCCAGGCCGAACTCGTCGACGACCGCCCAGACGAGCTGCTCGGCGGTGAGCGCCGCGCCGCCGGCGCGGCCGGTGAGCGCCGCGCCGCGCAGCTCGGCGCCGAGCCGCTCGACCTGGCCGACGAGGGTCGAGAGCGGGCGCGGCCCGGCCGCAGGCTCCCCGGCCGCGCGCTCCCGCAGGTGCGCCCAGGGTCGCGAGGCCTTGCCGGCCGCCTCCACGAAGGCGTTGCTGAGGTACCGGTTGGGCCGGTTGAGCAGCAGCGCCACAGCGGCGGCCGGGACCGCGTCGGGAGCCAGCACGAGGTCGATGTAGGCGCGCAGCAGCGCGGCGGCCGGGTGCGTGAACAGCCGGTAGCCGAGCAGCGGCGAGCGCGGGACCTCGTGGGCGTCGAGCGCGAGCGCCACGACGATCTGCTGCGAGCGGTAGCGGCAGAGGACGGCGAGGTCGCGCCACTCGCAGGCGAGGCGCGACTTCTCCTCGTGCAGGAAGCCGCAGATGACGCCGGCGCGCTCGGGCCACGAGGGCGCGCCGGCGAAGCGGACGGCGCCCTCGTGGGCGCCGGGGCGCGGCCGGATGTCCTTGGCCTCGCGCACGAGGTTGTTGGCCACGAGCCGGGCGCCGGACTCGACCACCGCCCGCGAGCAGCGGTAGTTGGTGCACAGGGTGTAGGTGGCCGACCAGGGCTGCGGCGGCATGCGCTCGTGGAACTCGAGGATGCCGCGCGGGTCGGCGTGGCGCCACCCGTAGATGAGCTGGTCGTCGTCGCCGACGACGAAGAGGTCGCGGCCCGGCCGTGACAGCACGTCGACGAGGGCGAGCTGGGCGCCGTTCAG
>CAYTRM010000251.1:0-4432 GCA_964440225.1 uncultured Thermoleophilia bacterium
TCAGCCCCCCGCCCCGGTGAACCACTCTCGCGCCGCCGCGGCGGCGCGGTCCAGATCGTCGTCGCCGAGCGCCAGCGAGATCATGGTCGCCTCGAACTGCGACGGAGCCAGGTAGATGCCGCGCTCGAGCATGTGACGCCAGTACGAGGCGAAGGCGGCGGTGTCCGCGGCCTTCGCCTCAGCGAAGCTGCGCACGGGGCCTTCGCAGAAGAACAGCGTGAGCATCGGGCCGACGCGGTTGATGGTCACGGGGCGACCGGCGGCCTCCGCCGCCGCGCGCAGGCCGTCGGCGGCCCGGGCGCCGAGCGCCTCGAGGCGCTCGTAGGCGTCCGGCTCGCCGAGCACGCGCAGGGTGGCGGCTCCGGCCGCCATCGCCAGCGGGTTCCCGGACAGAGTGCCGGCCTGGTAGGTGGACCCGAGCGGCGCTACGGTCTCCATGATCTCGCGCCGCCCGCCAAAGGCTCCCACCGGCAAGCCGCCGCCGATGATCTTGCCCAGCGTCGTGAGGTCGGGGGTCACGCCGAAGCGCTCCTGGGCGCCGCCCCAGGCGACGCGGAACCCGGTGATGACCTCGTCGAAGACGAGCACGGCGCCGTACCTGGTGCAGAGCTCGCGGCAGGCCTCGAGAAAGCCGGGCTCCGGCGGCACCACGCCCATGTTGCCGGCGACCGGCTCGACGATGAGCGCGGCGATCTCCTCGCCGTGCGCCGCGAACAACTCCGTGAGCGCGGCGACGTCGTTGTACTCCACGAGCAGCGTGTCGGCGGTCGTGCTCCGCGTGACGCCCGGGCTGTCGGGCAGCGCGAGCGTGAGCACCCCGCTGCCGGCGGCGGCGAGGAACCCGTCCGAGTGGCCGTGATAGCAGCCGATGAACTTGACGACCTTCTCGCGACCGGTGAAGCCTCGGGCGACGCGCACGGCGCTCATCGTCGCCTCGGTCCCCGAGTTGACCATGCGCACGAGCTCGACCGATGGAACGGCCTCGCAGATCAGGCGCGCCAGCTCGACCTCGAGCTCCGTGGGCGCGCCGTAGCTGGTGCCGAGGTCGACCTGCGCCTTGAGCCGACCGACCACCTCGGGGCGCCCCCAGCCGAGGATCATGGGGCCCCACGACGAGACGAAGTCGACGAACTCGTTGCCGTCGGCGTCCCAGATGTGCGCGCCCTCGGCCCGGGACACGAAGAGCGGGTGCGGCATGCCGACGCCCTTCATCGCGCGGACCGGCGAGTTGACCCCGCCCGGGATGTACTGCTGCGCCTCGGCGAAGAGGCGAGCGGAGGTTTCGGTGTTCACTCGGATCCTCCCTGAGCGTGACAAAGCCTGTGCAAGACTGTGGACTATACTACGCGCGTCGAGGCGGTCTGTGCCTCGAGGCACAATCTACCCGATATGCGCAAGGGGGCAGCATGACCGTGACCATCCGCCACGCCGGCCCCGGCGACGAGCCGGCCGTGGTCGATCTCGTCCAGGAGATGGCCGTCACCGAAGACTACCCCACGACGGTCGACGAGCACTACGTGCGCCACTACCTCGCGTCGCCGGTCAGCGGCGTGCTGCTGGCGCTCGACGACGGCGCGCCCGTCGGTCTGCTCAGCTACGCGATGCTGCCGGGGCTGTTCCACGCGGCCGACTCCGCCCTGATCGAGACGCTCGTCGTGACGGAAGGACGGCGAGGCGAGGGCATCGGGCGCGCGCTCGTGGACAGGGCGATCCGCCTGTTCCGCGAGGCCGGCTGCGCCGAGGCCTCGGTGAGCGCCGGCGCCGGCAACGAGGCCGCCCAGAAGCTGTACTGCGACGCCGGGCTCACGGAGGCGTCGGTGCTGCTCGAGACCCACTTCGACGCCGGCGAGCCCGGGCCGTGAACGCGGCTCCGGTGAGCCTCCGGCCCCTGGCGGCGGGAGACGAGCCGTTCCTGCACGAGATGCTGCGCGAGGCGGACCGGTGGCGTCTGCCGATCGACGCTCCCCGGCCGCCGCTGGCCGAGATCCTCGCCGATCCGCACGTGCGGCTCTACGTGGAGGAGTGGGGACGCCCCGGCGACGACGGCGTCGTCGCCGAAGCGGCCGGGTCTCCGGCCGGAGCCTGCTGGCTGCGGCTGTTCGGCCACGATTCGCACGGTTGGGGCTTCGTCGGCCCAGACGTGCCCGAGCTCAGTATCGCCGTGGCCCCGCAGTGGCGGCGGCGAGGGATAGGCGGGCGCCTGCTCGCCGCCGCCGTCGCCCGCGCGGGGGAGCTGGGCCACCCCGCGATCAGCCTGAGCGTCATGCCGGAGAACCCGGCCCGGGGGCTGTACCTGCGGGCCGGGTTCCGACGCGTCGCGGTGGTCGACGGCTCGTGGACGATGACGCTGCGCCTGCCGCGGGACTCCGTCGACTGAGAGCGCCGCCGCCCTCGTCGTCGTCGCCACTCATCACGATTACAGTCGGCCGGCTCCGCTGCCGACTCTGTCTGTGAGGACGCCGGGGACACCCGGCCCAGCGAAGCCGGAGGACCACGAGATGACGCCATCGCGACACCAGGATCCGACCGCCGCCCCGGTCGCCACCACGACGGAGCGGGTGATCGTGCCGGAGCCTCCTCCGCAGGCTGCGAAGCTCCTGCCGTTCGAGCTCGCCAAGTACGAGGAGGCCGGCTACGGCCGCTGGCGCTACGGCCCCGGCGTGGCGCCGGAGCGACGCCTCGACCTGCTGCCCCGGGCGGGCAAGGACGAGGCGGCCGCGGCGGGCACGCGGCTGCTGCGCTTCTTCGCCATCACCGACATCCACATCACCGACGTGCAGTCGCCCGCCCAGGCGATCTTCTTCGGCTACAAGGGCTTCCTCTCGTCGGCGTACTCCGGGGTCATGCTCTACACCCACCACGTCCTCGACGCCGCCGTGCGCACGGCCAACGCTCTGCACCGGGAGGAGCCGATCGACTTCGGGATCTCACTCGGCGACACCTGCAACAACACGCAGTACAACGAGCTGCGCTGGTACATCGACGTCCTCGACGGCGGGCGCGTCGACCCGGACTCGGGCGTGCGGCGCGACGAGGACGACGAGCCTCGCGCCGCCTTCCTCGACACCTACCAGGCGACCGGTCTCGACCCGTCCATCCCCTGGTACCAGGCGCGCGGCAACCACGATCACTTCTGTACCGGGTTCCTGCGCGTGGACGACTACCTGCGGGCGACCTACACCGGCGAGACGATCCTCGACCTCGGCAACATCTTCGAGGATCCGCTCGGGCCGGACAGCCGCGGCTTCTACATGGGCTGCCTCGACGGACGGACTCCCTACGGTGACATCTTCGGCCTCGGCCCGGTCGCCGACTTCGCGACCCCGCCGAAGGTGCTGGCCGCCGATCCGGACCGCCGCTCCCTGACCAAAAGCGAGTGGATGCGCGAGTTCTTCGAGACGTCCTCCGCTCTCAAAGGACACGGGTTCGACGAGGCCTCCGTCGAGAAGGGGTTCGCCTGCTACTCCTTCGAGCCCCGCGCGGACGTGCCCGTCCGCGTGCTGGTGCTGGACGACACGCAGCGCGACGACGACCCCTACGACAACGGCTACGGGCACATCTCGCTCGACAAGGAACGCCACGACTGGCTCGTCCGCGAGCTGGACCGCGGCCAGGCCGACGGCATGCTCCTGGTCGTCGCCGCGCACTGCCCCATCGGGGTGGAGAAGGCGCCGCACCCCATGTCCTGGAGCTCGAGCGCCTTCGGGTCCGAGGACGACCTGCTCGCGAAGCTGCACGCCTGCCCCAACCTCATCCTCTGGATCGCGGGGCATCGCCACTGCAACGTGGTCACCGCGTTCCCCTCGCCGGACGAGAGCCGGCCGGAGCTCGGCTTCTGGGAGGTGGAGACGGCCTCGCTGCGGGACTTCCCGCAGCAATTGCGCACCTTCGAGCTCCTGCGGGAGACCGACGACACACTCACGATCAGGGCGGTCGACGTCGACCCGGTGGTCGAGGAGGGGTCGCCGGCCGCGACCTCACGGACCTATGCCGTCGCGGCCCAGCAGATCTTCGGGAATCCCGTCGGCTTCCTGCCGACCGGCGTGAACAACGCCGACCTCGTGGTGCCGCTGAGCAAGGAGATGCGCCGGATGCTGGACCAGCCTCGGAGCGGGTGAAGCGCGCCGCGCGCTACCTTAAGGCTCAAGTCAAGGGTGAGAGTACGCTCAGATCTCCGCGCCCGGGATACACCAGCCCTTGGGGATGTAGGAGCAGTAGGGCTCCTCGGCCATGTAGTCGCCGGTCGCCTCGTAAGCCCGCGCGCGACAGCCGCCGCAGACCTTCTTGAACTCGCAGACGCCGCACTTGCCCTTGAGACCGTCGAAGTCGCGGAGCTCGTTGAAGAGCGGCGAGTCGCGCCAGACCTCGGGGAACGGCTGCTCGAGCACGTTGCCGGCGACCTTGTCGAAGTAGCCGCAGCCCTGCACGTCGC
>CAYTRM010000252.1:0-4408 GCA_964440225.1 uncultured Thermoleophilia bacterium
CGAGGGGCGGGCGCCGAGCGCGATAGCGATCGCCTACGTGGCGCGCTGGGAGGGCCCCGTCCTCGACCGCTACGACAGGTACCCGCGGCCGGGCGGTTCGCCGGAGGGCCTGCGCGCCGCGCGTCACGTGCAGGAGGTGCTGCTCCTGCCGCGCCGCGGCGGGTCCGGCGACAACGCGGCGATCAAGTGGGCGGTCATGGAGCACGGCGCCGTCGACGCCTCGATGGCCTACACGCCCGGGGCGTACAACCGCCGCACGTCCGCCTACTACTCGCGAGCCACCGAGGTGAATCACCACGTGTGCATCGTGGGGTGGAACGACGCGTACCCTGCCGGGAACTTTCTGCGCAGGCCGCCGGGGCCGGGCGCCTTTCTCATCAAGAACAGCTGGGGACGCGACTGGGGCAAGAGCGGGTACTTCTGGGTGTCCTATCACGACCGCAAGCTTGGGCATCAGCTCGCCGTCTTCAACGGCGTCGAGGGCGCAGCCAACTACGACGCGATCTACCAGCACGACGCTCTCGGCTGGTCGCGCAGCATCGGCTTCGGTACACGGACCGCGTGGTTCGCCGCCCGGTACACGAGCGGCGGCGACGGCAGCGTGACCGCCGCGAGCTTCTACACGCCGAAGCCCGGAGCATCCTACGAAGTGCGCGTCGCCGGATCGCTCGCCGAGATCGGCGCCGCTCCGGTCGCCGGCGCCGGGACGCTCGCCGTCGGCGGGTACCACACGGTCCGGCTGGACGCGCCGGCGACGGTGACCGTGGGGACCGGCTTCGTCGTCGCCGTCCGGCTCACCACGCCGGGCTCGGTCAAGCCCATCCCCGTCGAGCACCCCTCGAAGCTGATCACGCCGCGGCCCGCCGCCGGACGCTCCTTCGTGAGTCCCGACGGCGTCACGTGGACGGACCTGCGCAAGCGCTCCGGATTCGGCCGCTCGGACGTTTGCCTCAAGGCCTTCGTCACGTCCGGCGGATCCCGTGACCAGGCCTCGCCGCGGGTAGTCCTCGCGGGCGGGTCCGCGCGCCGCGGCAGAGGCGCGAGCATCTCCTTCACCCTGACCGACCCGCCGTTCTCCTGCGGCAGCGCCGTCGTCAGGCTGTGGCTGCGCGACCGCGCCGGCCGGACGATCCGCCGGATCCGCGTGCCGGCGGTGGCGGTGAACGAGCGCCAGAGCTGGCGCTTCACCGCTCCGAAGGCGCGCGGGACCTACACGGTCGTGGCCCGCGCCTGGGACGTCGCCGGCCACCGCCAGGCCTCGCTGAGCCGCACCTCTCTCAGGGTTCGCTAGCCGGCCTCGACCGGCGGCTCCCGGAGTGCGGCGGTCCCGGGCGTCGGGCCGCCGCCGGTCGTCCGGGCTCCTGCCGCGACCTGTCGAGGCTTGCGCGCCTGTGCGACAATGCCATCAGGCGACTAGGGGGAGGCGGACGATGCGAAGGCTCTGGTTGTTCGTGAACGGGACCGCGGCCGTCGCTGCGGTCGTGACCATCCTGGCGATGGCTGGGGTCGTTGGGGGAGAGGCGAGCGCCTCGGCCGGCCTCGCGGGCGACTCTTCACCTGCCCCTGCGCCCACCGCGACGCCTTCGCTCACGCTCACGGCGACGCCGGGAGCCCTCACGGCGGGGGACGCCGTGCGCCTCACCGGGCGACTCGGCCTTGCCGGGCAGGTGCTCCGCCTGAGCCGCCGGGTCGGCGAGTCCGCCGACTTCTCGCCGGTCTCCGAGCTCTTCACCGACGCCGGGACGGCTACCTGGCGACTGCGTCCCCGCGCGACGACCACCTACCGGATCGAGTACGCCGGTGACGAGGAGTGGCTGCCGGCCTCCGCGGACGTCACGGTCGCGGTCCGGCCCCTGATCCGCCTCACGGCTCCAACGAGAGTCGTCAAGGGCACGCGCGCGCGGCTCAGCCTGAGCGTGGCGCCGGCCCATCCCGGATCCATCGTCACCATCGAGCTGTGGCGGGACGGAGGCTGGGTCCGCTGGCGCGACGTGCGGCTGAACAGCGAATCCCGCAGGGTGATCAGGTGGCGCGCCGACCGGGTCGGCCGGCAGCCGGTCCGCGTCACCATGGCGGCCGACGAAGCGCACGCCGCAGGCCGCTCCGCCGTGCGCCGTATCCGGGTCGTCAAGGTCAATCCTTACCGTGTACCGGTGACGGTGAAGCGGATAGTCGTCGTCGACAAGTCGCAGTACCGCCTGCACTTCTACTCGTACGGGCGTGAGATACGCTCGTTCCCCTGCGTGCTCGGACGGCCCGGCTTGCCGACACCCCTCGGACGATTCCGCATCTATGCGAAGGGTATGTGGCCGGGTGGTCCCTTCGGCGCGCGGATCATGTCGTACCACTCGCCGTACGCGATCCACGGCACCAACGAGCCGCACCTGCTGAGCCGCTTCCCCCGCAACTTCTCGCACGGCTGCACGCGGCTGGCCAACGCCAACGCCGTCTGGCTCTATGACCACGCGCCCGTCGGCACGCCCGTGTGGAACGTGCCGTGAGCGGGAGTACCCCGGACGCGGCGCCCCGGGGCTGACTGTCCGTCGTGCGTGACCGCCTCGGCCGGTGGCGCTACGCTGTCGCCTTCGGCGCGGGCATCGGCTTCTCGCTCGTCGTCCTCGCCGTTGCCGCGGCGATCGGCGATGCCGAATGGAGCCTCTGGATCGACTGGGCCGTCGGGCTGCTCGGCATCGCCTTTGCGGTCTCGCTGCTGACGGGCGTCAACCTGGGCCGGCAGGAGTCGGCCCGCAACGTGATGGGCGACGCCGGAACGCTGGTGGATGAGGACCTCGGACTGGAGCTCCTCATCTTCTCGCTCACCCTCTTCTTCGTTGCTCCCTTCGTCACGGCGCTTCTGCTCTAGACTCAGGCCGGCTCTGACGAGAGCGGGGCGGGGAGCGTCATCCGACGCTCCCCGCCCCGTGTGCTCACGGGTGTACCGTTCGTCGGGCCGGATCGCCCGCGGCGCGCCCTCGACAGGTCCGGGCGCTCAGCCTGGTCAGATCCCCAGGCCTTCGCGCTTCGCGTCTATCCAGGCGAGCATCGCCGCGACCGCCTCGACCGGGTCGGATTCCACGGCGAGCTTGCCGCCGGTGACGCCCGGCAGGTCCTCGGTCACGAGCTTGACCAGGTTCGGGGCGCCGGTGACGAACGGCACCGGGTTCACGTGCGTGTAGAGGCCGAAGGCCAGCGCCGCCATGGCGTCGATGGTCGCCTTCTGCTCCATGTACTCCGGCGCCGTCGCCACGACCGGCAGCGCCGGCACGTCGACGCCGAGGGCGTCGGCGATGGCTCCGACCAGGAGCATGATGCGGCCGGTGTCGGTGCAGGTGCCGAAACTGAGCACCGGCGGGATGCCGAGCAGCTCGCAGACGGCCTTGAGGCCGGGGCCGGCGAGCTCCTTGGCCTCCGGCGTCTGCAGGCCGGCGACCTGCAAGCCGGCGTTGCCGCAGCCCATGGCCAGCACGAGCACGTCGTTCTTGATGAGCTCCTTGGCCATGGCGACGGTCATGCTGTCCTGGCCGCTGTCGCGCAGGGTGGTACAGCTCACGAGGCCGCAGACGCCCTTGAGCGTGCCGTTCTTGATGACGTCGAGCAGCGGGTCGAGGCTGCCGCCGAGGGCGCCGAGGATGCTCTCGGTGCTGAAGCCGGCGACGGCGTCGCCGGTGCGCAGCTCCGGAGTCTCCTGGCCGAGCGCCTTGCGCCTGGGGTAGTTGGCGACGGCGAGGTCGATGAGCTGCTTGGCCTGCTCGCCGGCGATGGCCGCGTCGAAGACGATCGGCGTCTCGGCGCCGTCGACGCCGATCACGTCGCTGACCGGGATGAGGAGCGTGCCGTGGGCGGCGCAGGTGGCGCCGAGGGTCGGCACGGTGCAGTTCATGTCGGCGGCGAAAACGTCGAGGCCGCCGGTGGCGACGGCGAGCTCTTCGGTCAGCCAGTTGCCGGTGAGACCGACGAAGACGTCGTCGACCTCGAAGCGCTGGACGAGCTCCTGGCCGGTCTCGATGGAGCCGACGATACGGAGGCCCTTGGCGCCGGCGGCCTTGGCCTTCTCCTGCGCCGCCGGCTCGTGGGCGGCGCCGATGAGGGCGGCGCCGATCATGGGCTCGTGGCCGTTGACGGCGATGTTGACGTACTCGGGGTCGATGATGCCGAGGTCGACCTTGATCGCGTGCGGCGTCGGCGTGCCGAACAGCGCGTCCTGCGCCAGCTCGAGCGGGATCTGGGCGCCGTACGTGGTGGCGATGCCGAGGCGGAGGGCCTTGAGCGCGAGACTCACGTAGTTGCCGTCGACGTTGGTGAGGCAGCTCGAGGTGGCGAACACGCTCTCGTGCAGAACGCCGCCCGGCATGATCCCGAGCTCCTTCCACTTGGCGACGCGCGGCGCCGGGGCCATCTTCTCGACGAA
>CAYTRM010000253.1:0-4369 GCA_964440225.1 uncultured Thermoleophilia bacterium
ACACCTTGGCGATGAAGCGCATGGTGCAGACCGCCGAGACCATCACCAAGGCACGTGAAGCCAGGGCCGCCGAAGCTCTCGCGGCCGACGGCTCCGCCGCCACGGCCGGCACGGGAGGCGAGTCATGAGCAAGACCCTCGCCTACTACCCCGGTTGCTCGCTGCACGGCACGTCCGGCGAGTTCGACGCCAGCTTCCGGGCGAGCGCCAGGGCGCTCGACCTGACGCTGCAGGAGATCCCCGGCTGGGAGTGCTGCGGCAACACGGCGGCGCACTCCATCAACCGCCTGCTCTCCAACGCCCTGCCGGTCAACGAGCTGGTCAAGGTCGAGCAGGACATGAAGCTCGACGCGGTGGCCGTTCCCTGCGCCGCCTGCTACAGCCGCTTCAAGACGGGCGCCCACGAGGTGGCCGAAGACGCGCACACCGCCGAAGACGTGCGCGCGGTCGTCGGCCGCGAGTACGGCGGCGGCGTGGACGTGCAGAACCTCATCGACGTCTACCACGACGCCGTGGGCCTCGAGGAGCTCGCCGCCAAGGCGACCCGGCCGTTCGACGGCCTCAAGGTCGCCTGCTACTACGGCTGCCTGCTCACCCGGCCGCCCAAGATCACCCTGGCCGACGACCCCGAATACCCGACGCACATGGAGGCCGTGCTCGAGGCCATCGGCTGCGAGCCCGTCGACTGGAACTACAAGACCGACTGCTGCGGCGCCGCGCTGGCGCTCACCGAGCAGGACATCGTCGACGACCTCGTCGGCCGCATCCTCACCGACGCCAAGGCGTGCGGCGCCCAGGCCGTCTCGGTCGCCTGCCCGCTCTGCCAGGTCAACCTCGACGGACGGCAGTCCGAGATGATGCGCAAGCAGAAGGACTGGCAACCGATCCCGATCATCTTCCTCAGCCAGTTCGTCGGCCGCGCCGTCGGCCTGAGCGACAAGGAGCTGGGGCTCAAGAAGCACCTCATGGACGTGACGGCGGTGATGGCGTAGCCCGTCGCACCGCCGCCAGACGACGCAGAGCCGAACCACGAGGGGCGGCGGGCCGGCAGGCCCGCCGCCCCTTCTTCGTAAGTGAAAGTCGGAGCCGGGAGAGCGCTCAGATGGGCACGGGCAGCTCGGAGCCCCCTGCCCACGCACTCCGCCTCGCCTGGGACCGGCCGAGCAGACGCGCTCGCCGCCTTGGCAGCCGATGAAGATCGGGCGCTTGGCTGCCGGCTTGAAGCCCTCCAAGCACAGTCCCATCAAGGTACATGAAGCTCTGAGGCGGCCCGCCGAGCACACCGAGCGCCTTCAGAGTGATGGGCTCTGCCAACGCGATCACGCGTTCCACTGCGAGGGCGATCCCATACTCCCTGCCTGCATAGTAATCACGGTAATCGACCTCGGCGATGCCGCCGATGTCTCCGTGCTTGACCCACAGAGCCTCGACCGTGTCGATGTCGATGCCCTCGACCTCGAAGTACCCGAGCACCTTCTTCACAGGGCTGCTGGCGTACACCACCACATGGGTGGGCGTCCGCGCGAACACGGTCTTGCGGAACTCGACCCGCTTGCGACCGTCCATGATCGGCTCTGCGTACTGAGGCTTGATCGGTAGCAGCACTACAGTTCGATTCTGTGTGCCAGCCATGTCGCCGCCTCCTCTCCGATCGACGTCACGGTCTGCGGCGCACCCTTGAGCACACCGTTGCTCTTCAGGTCACCATACGGCACCGGCTCACTGATCACCTGTGCCTGCCGGAAGCCGATCACGAGAACATCCGCGCCGTCGGCGACCATGCCCTCAATGTCAGCATACGTGTACAGCGTCCGCTTTCCTGCCGCTTGCACGATAGCGGAGGCCTCGGACAGCACGTGGACGTCTTCGGCCACGCCCACCACCGTCAGATCCATGGCGCCCGAGCGATAGAAGTAGAGCAGATCCCCTGACGCCACAAGGCGCGTGGAAGCCCGACAGAGATACGCCTTGCGAATCCCGTTCCCGTGGGCTTCAGCGCCCGGCGACAACGAAAGCTGCGCCTCGGCCTCGGGGAACAGCCTGGCGTGATAGAGCGGTTGAATCGGCACGATGAAGGCCCGAACGTCGCGCCACCGAACTGCCGGCGGGCCGAAGGCCACGTGAAACTCGAGTGCGCCGAGCCCAGCCGCGTCGCCTCCCGGGCGGAGCGTCTTCGCATACACAGGGTCGGTCCTGTCCTTGAGGACGCCCGTAGATCGAAAACCGAACTGCTCGAGAAAGGCGAACAACAACCGCTTGTCGGGCTTCGCCTCCACAAAGACTGAGTCGTAGCCGTGTGCGCTCGCGAAGTCGAAGACGGGCTTGAGAAGGAGTTCGCCGTAGCGGTTCCCCTGGTGACTGCCGGACACCTTGAACGTGCACAGCTTGAGCAGCTTCCCCTGGAGTCCGTGCTCCCCGGGCGTCTCCTCCTTGACGATGGTGACCGCCGCATACGAGCCGTCCTCGTTCTCCACGACCCATGCCTGCCGGTGCTGAAGAGCGGCGGCCGAAAGCCACACATCGAAGCCCTCGTAATCCTGCTTCAAGTCGTCGAAGATCAGGTCCGTGGCGTTAAGAGCGGCGCTCGAGAGCGATCGTGCCGCCGGTGGTGCCACCGGCGGCGGCTCGTACAGCCGGCGAACCATGTCGAGGGCGTCGGAGGAGGTAAGGACCCTGTCGCCAAGGCCCGCAAGCGCAGCCCATCGATGGAGGCCGGCGGCGTCGGTCACCAGGAGCACACCAGCGCTCCCTGAGCGGACGGCTTCAAGCAGGCGGGCATCCAGCGCATCGTGCGTGCCGGGCTGAGGCCGTCCGATAGCTTCGGCCAGCTCGTCGGACAGCTCGGGAGGAGCATCCAGCCGCAGGTACTTGCCGATCAAGGAACGGCGCAAGCGCCGTCGCGCCGGGTCTCGGTCCTTGGCAATCTCGAGAAACGCGTCGGGATGAATGACGGCCCGGCCGCCGGTCTCTTGGATGAGACGAAGAAGATCGGTTATCACGAGAGTCGTCGGCTCGACATCGGCCGTCGAGGCCGGCTCCGCCGGAATGAGGATATTCGTGTCGAGGAGGAAGTCCATGGCCATCAACCATCCTAGGCATGGTCAACCCGGTCCTGTCGAGAATCGCGAAGAACGTCCACCTGCGAACTTGAACAGCTGCCGTGCGGACGTGCGACGTGACGAGCCCTCAGTCGTCGGCCGGCAATCGTCACCCTCGCGGGCCGTCGCAGCGCTTGCCACATCATGCTCCCAGTGGTCAGGATGTCGCAGGCCCTCGATGGTCGCTTCTCCTGGAGGCGCGAATGACAGGCATCATCCACAACGACGAGGAACACGCCGAGGCGCTGGCGGCTCTCGATGGTCTCCTCTCCGTTGAGCCGCAGCCCGGTAGCCCCGCGGCCGACGACCTGCAGCTCCTCGCCCTGGTGATCGAGGCCTACGAGAAGGAACGCTGGCCCATCGGCCTCCCCGATGCCGTTGACGCTATCCGCTTCTGCACGGATCAGCAGGGCCTCACGCGGCGCGACCTGGAGCCCTGCATCGGCAGTCGCGCCCGGGTCTCCGAGGCGCTCTCGGGCAAACGCGCGCTCAGCATGCGCATGATCCGGGCGTTGCACGCGGGGCTCGACCTCCCGCTGGAAGTGCTTGTCCTGGAGTCGCGGCGCGAGCGCCGGGCGACGTAGGACGCCTCCAGACGGCAGCGCCACCGGAGACACCGCCATGAACGAATGTCTTCCGCACGCGTTGCGCCGCCCAGAAAGCTGCCCGGTGATCGGCCAGTGTCACCCGTGACAGCAGAGGGCCCGCGCGCTATCATGGACATACTGCCGGACACTTCTGAGGCCATAATCTGCCGCTTAGTGCGGACAAGATGATTGTTTACAGGTATTTCATGATTCATCATGGTAGACACTAATGCGGCCATATGAGCAGACACACCCGTGGCTTTCGTTTGAGTTCCGTGCCGACCGCCTTTCGCACATCGCCTGGATGCTGATCGGCGAGGCGCGGTCCAAGTGCGAGCACATCAACGACGCGCCGCTGCATCCCGACGTCGCCGGCCGCCTCCACTCTCTGTATCTCAGCAAAGGAGCGGCCGCGACGACAGCCATCGAGGGCAACACCCTCACCGAAGATGAAGTCCAGCAGCGCATCGAGGGCACGCTCTCCCTGCCGCCGTCGCGCGAGTATCTCGGCATCGAAGTCGACAACATCGTCGCGGCGTGCAACGACATCCACCAGGACGTGGCAGCGGGACGCGAGTTCAAGCTCGAACCAGAGCGCATTCTTGCCTTCAACCGACTGGTTCTCGCCGACCTCGAACTCAAGGAAGGCGTCATGCCCGGCGAGTACCGCACGCACTCGGTGCTC
>CAYTRM010000254.1:0-4351 GCA_964440225.1 uncultured Thermoleophilia bacterium
CAGCGTCCCGGTCTCGACGGCCGTGGGGTCGGGCGCCGGCATGTACTGCTCGGCGAACAGGTTCTCGTGGTCCTTCTTGTGCTCGAACCAGCGCGAGGCGTACAGCTTTTCCAGCCCTGCCACGGCCTGGCCGGTCATGCGCATGTGCGTGTCGCGCCAGGTGGCGAAGCGCTCGCCGCCGTCGATGTACTCCTGGCCGACGTTCATGCCGCCTGTGTAGCCGATCTCGCCGTCGATGACGACGATCTTGCGGTGGTTGCGGTAGTTGATGCGCAGGAGGTCGGTGACGTCGGCGCGCACGTCGGCGCCGGCTCGCGCCAACTGCTTGAGCTCGCGCTTCTTGAACGTGATGCAGCCCATCCAGTCGTACATGATGCGCACCTCGACCCCGGCGGCGAGGCGGTCGAGCAGGATCGGGACGATCTCCGCGGAGAGGCGATCCTGCTCCCAGATGAAGTACTGCAGGTGGATGAACCGCTGCGCTCCAGCCAGGTCCTCCTTGAGCCGCCGGAACTTGGTGGCGCCGTCGTTGTAGAGCTCCAGCGAGGACGCCGGCAGCACACGGGAGACGTTCTCCGCGGAGATCGCGCGCATGATGGGCTCGGCGATCTCGTCGCCCCACTCCTCGTAGAACCGCGCCGTGGCGCCGGCGTTGCGCTTGTAGATCGGCGCCATCTCCTCCTTCTCGACCCGCGCCAGCGTCTGGATCCAGCCTTTGCGACGGGCGACGACCTTCCAGTCACGCCCGAAGAAGATGTAGAAGAAGACCCCGACGAACGGCAGGAAGATGAGGATGAACAGCCAGGCGATGGTGATCGAGGGCTCGCGGTCGTCCATGATCAGGAGGACGACGGTCACGACCCAATAGACCATGAAGACGAGCTCGAGCCACCCTGGCAGCAGGTTCACGAAGTCGAACATGCACGCACGCTATCCGATGGCGGCGAGTCTGTCACTCGCCGCGAGTCGCGCGTGCGGGGGGCGCACGCACGGCGCCTGGGCTGCGGGGCGCTTCAACGGTTCCGCGGCGACCCTTTGGGCCGGAACGCGCCCGCGAGGATCTCGCGGTCGAAGGCGCCGGTATCGTCGCCGACGGCGTACGAGTACAGCGCGGCCGAGTAGATGCCGTGCAGCGTGGCGCTGAGCAGCGCGACGGCGAGCACGGCGAGCACCGTGACCGCCAGGATCGCGATGCCGGGCCAGGCGGCGCCCGCGCCGATGATGACGGCGCCGGCGGCGCCGCCCACGAGGGCGATCGCCACGCCGAGCAGCCCGAACACGAGGCCGATGCCGGAGCTGCCGATGATCTGCTCGCCCCACGTCTTCTTGAGCAGGCCGCCGCTGCGCTTGATCGCCGCCACCGGCCCGACGCCCTCGGCGACGAGCACGGGGACGGCCAGGAAGGTCACGATGGTCCAGGCGGCGCCGCCGATCACGGCGACGATGGCGCCGCCGACGCCGCCCCGGTCGGCGATGACTCGCAGGATCAGGCCCACGGTCGCGGCGATCGCGGCGTAGCCGAGGATCGCCGGCAGGTGGGCCGTGGCGCCGCGCAGGCCGTCACCGAGCGTCGGGTCGCCTCCCTTGAGGCGGATCAGTGCGGCGCTCACCAGAGCCGAGTTGAAGAAGATGATGACGATGTACTGGACGAGGTAGAAGAGGAAGGCGAGCACGTAGACGCCCACGGACGCGCCGTCGTCGGAGACCTGCTGCCAGAAGCCGGTGAAGAAGCCGGGGATCGCGAATGAAGCGGTCACCAGCAGCACGCCGATCGCGGACACGATCGGGAAGACGACCAGTTCCTTGTCGTCTCGCAGCACTCCCCAGCAGAGCTTGACGAGCTCCCAGCTTCGTGCGAACCGCCCCATTCGTCCTCCTTCGTCGTCCGGATGCCGCGCGTCGCCGCATCCCCTTCACCGCGAGTATCGGCCGCTGGCGCCGGCGACTGAAGGGCGCGCCGGCAACGGCGCCTTGTGCGGGAGCCGCCGAGCGGGTACAACCGCGGCGAGGACAAGCGGTCGGCCGGGTCGCCTGCGGCCCCCCGGCCCCGCCTGATGGAGGGGGAAGACCATGGAGCGAGACCCCGTGCACCTGTTCGTGGGGATCTACGAGACCGTCGCCGGCGCCGAGCGCGACTTCGACGGTCTGAAGAGGCTGTACGCGGAAGGACTGGCGGGCGCCTACGACGCCGCCGTCGTCACCAGGGACGCGGAGGGGACACCGCGGATCGACAAGAAGCAGCACTCCGGCCACCCCGTGTGGTTCGGCGCCGGCGTCGGCGCCGTGGTCGGTGTGATCTTCCCGCTCGCGCTCGTGCCGCTCGCGCTCATCGGCGCGGGGACGGGCGCGCTCGTGCAGCACGCTCGTGACGGGCTGCCGAAGAAGGACGCCGAGGAGCTCGCCGAGGCGCTGGCGAGCGGCGAGGCGGCTCTCGCCGTGGTCAGCGACGAGACCATGGCCGAGCATGTCGCGCAGGTCTTCCCGGGGGCGACGCAGCGCGTCATGAAGGTCCTCGACGTCAAGAAGGACGACTTCGCGGCGGCGCTGCGTCAGGCCAGGGAAGAGGGCTGAGTCCGGGCCGGCTCGCGCGGCGCGCCGGCTTCCCGGCGCGCGACCAGCGCCTCCGGGATCATGAGGTACGTGCCGACGAGGAACCAGAGCGAGCCGGCCAGCAGCACGCCGTCGACGGCGTACTCGAGCCAGAGGGTCTCTCCGTGCGGGCCGAGCAGGCCGGTCACCGCGGCGGAGAGATCGCCGCCGAGGAAGAACCCGGCGACGCTCGAGCCCAGGAAGCCCAGCGACCCGAGCAGGGACCCGACGGTGATCCACCATTCAAGCTCTCGCGGCCGCCAGGCCAGCCAGGCGCCCTCGGCCTCGACGAAGGCCAGGTGGCTCGCACTCACGAAGCAGATCGAGGCGATGGTGCTGGGTACCCAGACGCGCACGTCCTCCTGGCGGTGCGTGAGGCTCATGTACATGCCGTAGAAGCAGTTGACGTTGAACAGCACGGTGCCCGTGAACTGGATCACCGTCGCGTTCCAGTCCAGCCGGCCCGGGAGTAGAAACCAGTGTCGCAGCCGGGGGCGTGGGGCGGAGGGCGCGCGCACGACGTCGCGACCGGCGCGCATCGCCTCCGCGAGCTGGAGCCCCGCCCCGGCGGTGAACAGCAGCGAGCCTGCGAAGTACAGGAGGTTCGGCCACCAGCGCGTCGGCCCGGTCACGGCGCCCAGAGCGCCGGCCACGAAGAAGAGCGACCCGACGGTGAAGACGACCGCGATCCACCACGCCAAGCTGCGCGGCGCGACGCCAAAAACGGGCGGCCGCCGCCGCGGCGCCTCCGGCGGCGTGACTGCCGCGGGAGCACTTCTCACGGGCGCGCCGCCCTTGCGCTGGCCACGCGAGGTCCAGTGGAGCGCGTCGCCCTCGGGCGTCGCCCACGTGGCGCTCACGACGCTGCCGAGCACGCGCTTCTGCGTCAGCAGGCGATAGCCGGGGGGCGCCACGGGGTCGCCCTCGCGGTACACAGCGGTCCGGCCCGGCGGCGAGTGGCTCTCCATGGGCTCACCCTAGCAGGCCGCGGTTTCTCCGGAGGCGCGGACGCAGCGTTTCGCCGTCGTGCGGGTAGGGTGTGCGAGACCGGTCCAGACGACAGGAGGTCGTTCCGTGGCGCTTCAGCATCCGAAAGGCCCGCAGCCGAGGCATGCGCGGGGCGGCGGGGACGGCGTCTTCACGAACGAGGCGGGGCGCATCCCCCGCTTCGAGCTGCCGGCTCACGAGACCCGGCCCGAGGTCGCTTACCAGATCGTCCACGACGAGCTGATGCTCGACGGCAATGCGCGCCTCAACCTCGCGACCTTCGTCACGACCTACATGGACCCCTACGCCGACAAGCTCATGTCGGAGACGTTCGACAAGAACATGATCGACAAGGACGAGTACCCGCAGACGGCGGCCATGGAGATGCGCTGCGTCAGTATGCTGAGCCGCCTCTACCACGCCGAGGAGCCGCACAAGGCCACCGGCTGCTCGACGACCGGGTCGAGCGAGGCGGCGATGCTCGGCGGGCTCGCCCTCAAGCGCCGCTGGCAGAAGCGGCGCAAGGCCGAGGGTAAGCCGTTCGACGCGCCCAACCTGGTCACCGGCATCAACGTCCAGGTGTGCTGGGACAAATTCGCCAACTACTGGGACGTGGAGATGCGCCTGGTGCCCATGGAGGGCGAGCGCTATCACCTCTCGCCGGAAGAGGCGGTCAAGCTCTGCGACGAGAACACGATCGGAGTCGTCGTCGTCATGGGTTCCACCTTCGACGGCAGCTACGAGGACGTCAAGAAGACGTCGGAGCTGCTGGACG
>CAYTRM010000255.1:0-4321 GCA_964440225.1 uncultured Thermoleophilia bacterium
CATCCTCACCGAGCCCAAGAACGCGCTCACGCGCCAGTACCAGAAGTTCTTCTCGCTGGACAGCGTGGAGCTGGTGTTCGCGGAGGAGGCGCTGGCGGCCATCGCCGTCAAGGCCCTCGAGCGCGGCACCGGCGCCCGCGGTCTGCGCTCGATCATCGAGGAGTCGCTGCTCGGCGTGATGTTCGACCTCCCCAGCCGCACCGACGTGCGCAAGTGCGTCATCACCAAAGAGACGATCGAGAAAGGCATCGACCCGACGCTTCTCACCGAGGCCGACAAGTCGCTGCCGGAGCGTGACGCCGAATCCGCCTGAACAGACCGGTGTGACCGACGAGGGGCAGGAACCGCCTGAGGCGGCCCTGCCCCTGCTGCCTACGCGCGAGCTCGTCCTCTTCCCGAAGATGGTGGCGCCCGTCTTCGTCGGCCGCGAGAAGTCCATCTCCGCCATCCGGCTCGCCTTCGACGACGAGACGCCGCTGATCATGTGCGCGCAGCGCGAGTCGGGAGTCGAGGAGCCGGGCGCCGACGACATCCGCGCCATCGGCGTGCGCGCCAAGGTGCTCCAGCTCTTCCAGTTGCCGGACGGCAGCGTCAAGGCGCTCGTCGAGGGAGAGGCGCGGGTGCGCGTCGGCCGGTACGTCGCGACGCAGCCGCACTTCGCCGTCGAGTACGACGAGCTCACCAGCGCCGACGCCGGCTCGGTTCGCAGCCGGAGCCTGGCGCGCCGCGTCGGGGCGGAATTCGCCGGCTACGTGCAGTTGCACCCGCAGCTCGCCGACGAGGCCCAGTTCGTGGTGCAGCAGGCGGCCGACCCCGACGAGCTCGCCGACATCGTGGCGGCTCACCTGCAGATCGGCAGCTCGGAGAAGCAGGCGCTGCTCGAGATCCTGAGCACGCGTGAGCGCCTGGTCGCGCTCCTCGAGAGCCTCGCAGAGGAGAACGCGGCGCTCGGCATCGAGCACGACATCGGGCGGAAGGTGCAGCAGCGCATCGAGGGCGCGCAGCGCCGGCTGCTCCTGCACGAGAAGCTGCGCGTGCTGCGCGACGAGATCGACGAGGCCGGCGACGACGCCGACGACGAGGACGTCGCCGGCTACGCGCGGCGTCTGGGGGAGGGTCGTCTCTCGCCGGCCGGCGCGGCCATGGTCGAGCGAGAGCTGAAGAAGCTCAAGCAGGCGCCGCCGATGAGCCCCGAGGTGGCCGTGATCAGGGGGCTCCTCGACACCGTCTTCGACCTCCCCTGGGGCAGGCTGGCGGCGGCCGACGTCGACGTCGCGAAGGCGGCGCGGCACCTCGGCCGCACCCACTACGGGCTCAAGGACGTCAAGGACAGGATCCTCGAGTACCTCGCCGTCTGCCGGCTCCGCGGCGCCGACCAGCCGGCCACGATCCTCTGCCTTGCCGGCCCCCCCGGGACCGGCAAGAGCAGCGTGGCGCAGAGCATCGCCGATGCTCTCGGCCGGCCCTTCGTGCGCGTGGCGCTCGGCGGCGTGCGCGACGAGGCCGAGATTCGCGGGCACCGCCGGACCTACGTCGGCGCTCTGCCCGGGCGCATCATCGAGGGGATCGTCAAGGCCGGGGTCGACAACCCAGTGATGCTCCTGGACGAGATGGACAAGCTCGACAGCGACTGGCGCGGCAATCCCGCCGCCGCGCTCATGGAGGTCCTCGACCCGGCGCACAACCGGAGCTTCCGCGACGCGTATCTGGAGTGCGAGTACGACCTCAGCAGAGTGTTCTTCGTGGCCACCGCGAACGACGTGGAGGGCATCCCCGCGACGTTGTACGACCGGCTGGAGGTGCTCCACCTGAGCGGGTACACGGCCGCCGAGAAGCTGGCCATCGCGCGCCGACACCTGCTGCCGCGGGTCGCCCGCGACACCGGCCTGCGCCGCGGCGACGTCGGCTTCGGCCGGGGCGCCCTGCAGGCGATCATCCGTGGGTACACGCGTGAGGCCGGCGTCCGCGAGCTCGAGCGCGCCCTGCGGCGGATCCATCGCAAGGTCGCGCGCGCCCATCTCGAAGAGGGAGTGGCGCTACCTGTCACCGTCGTACCGGGCGATCTCCGGGGGTATCTGGGGGAGGCCGTCTGGCTGGACGACGAGCTGCCCCGCGCGGCGCGGATCGGAGAGTCGCTGGGCCTTGCGTACACCTCGGATGGGGGTGAGGTCCTGACCATAGAGGCGACGATGGCGCGCGGGCGCGGGGAGCTCGTGCTCACCGGGCAGCTCGGCGACGTCATGCAGGAGTCGGCGTCGGCGGCCTGGGGCCATCTGCTCGGCCAGATCGAGCGAGACCCGGCGCTCAAGGAGCTGACCCGGCGGTCGCCCCTTTTGACCAAGGAGGGCCTCGACCTGGCGAATCAGGACGTCCGCGTGCACGTCCCCGAAGGGGCGGTGCCCAAGGACGGCCCGTCGGCCGGCCTCGCGCTCGCGGTGGCCATGCTCTCGGCGCTCGGCCGCGTGCCCGTGAAGGCCCGGGTGGCGATGACCGGCGAGATCACGCTCGGCGGCCGCATCCTGCGCGTCGGCGGCCTGAAGGAGAAGCTGCTGGGCGCGGCGCGCTCGGGGATCCGCACGGTGATCCTGCCGGCGGCCAACCGCGGCACGATCGCCGAGCTGCCGGAGGACGTCACGGCGAAGCTCGAGCTCGTGTACGTCGCGAGCTTCAAGGAGGCGCTGCCGCACGTGTTTGCGGGGCGGGCATCATCTAGGGACAGCGCGCGTCGCGACGCGCAGAGCAGGAGCGGATGACATGCACGATACGCACGACAAGCACGATGAGCACGATCACGATCATCAGACGCCGGGTTCCACGGAAGAGCCGGGTGTGGACGCGGGCAGCGGCAAGCTGGAGAAGCACTGCTCGCAGTGCGGAGCCCTCATCGAGGGCTCGCACGAGTTCTGCCAGGTCTGCGCTCTCGAGGCCAGCGGCGGCGACGCCCCGCCCGAGACGGAGTAGGGAGCGGGCGGGCGCTCGGCAGCGCCGCCCGCCTCCCGGTATACTTCACGTTCGGCCGCGGGCGGCGGAGCCGGCCCCGCGGCTTGTGAGCCCGCGCGCGGGCTCATCCGTGTGAACCGTCCTCACGGCGCCTCCCGGCCCCGCGGGGCAGACCGAGACTGAGGCCCATGAGCGACCCGAGCAGCGGCACCGACCATCTCCAGCAGACCACCCGCTTCGAACCCGCCGCCGTCGAAGCCCGCTGGATGCGGCACTGGCTGGACGAGCATCTCTTCCACGCCGAGCCGGACCCCGGTCGCGAGCCGTACTCGATCGTCATCCCCCCGCCGAACATCACCGGCGTGCTGCACATGGGCCACGCCCTCAACGACACCATCCAGGACGCTCTGACGCGATACCACCGCATGCTGGGCGAGAACGCCTGCTGGCTGGTGGGCACCGATCACGCCGGCATCGCCACGCAGAACGTCGTCGAGAAGATGCTGCGCAAGGACGGGCGCACCAAAGAGGACCTGGGCCGCGAGGAGTTCGTCGAGCGCGTGTGGGAGTGGCGCCGCGAGTACGGCGGCACGATCATCTCGCAGCTCAAGCGCCTGGGCTGCGCCTGCGACTACGACCGTGAGCGGTTCACCTTCGACGACGGCTACGCGCGCGCCGTCACCAAGGTCTTCGTCGCGCTCCACGAGAAGGGCTACATCGCCAAGGGCAGCTATCTCGTCAACTGGTGCCCTCGCTGCGGCACGGCGATCAGCGACCTCGAGGTGGCCTACAAGGAGATGCCCGGCACCCTGAACCACGTGCGGTATGAGGTCCAGGGCGGCGGGAGCGTGACGATCGCCACCACGCGGCCCGAGACGATGCTCGGCGACACGGCGGTGGCGGTGCACCCGGACGACGAGCGGTACGCCGGCATGGTGGGCAAGACGGCCGTGCTCCCCCTGCTCGGTCGCGAGCTGCGGATCGTGGCCGAGTGCGAGGGCCCGATCGAAACGCAAGGGCGGATGATCGTGCCGGTCACGGTCGATAACAACGGCCGCACGGCCACCCTCACCACGTCGCCCGCGGGCCGGGTGCTGTGGAGCGACAAACTGCAAATCAGCGTCAAGGCTCCCGGGGCCAGGCTGATCCACGTGCTCAACAATGGCCGCCTGCTCGGCTCGGTGCGCGCGGCGGAAGGGGTGGTGAACATCAATCCCCGCGTGCTCGGCTTCGGCCCAGTGCAATTGCAGGCGATTGCGGCGGCCGGTTCTTCGCTGAAGGAGCGGGTGATTCCGACGCCGGTGCAACTGATGGTCGAGCCGGCCGCGCCGCTGCCGACGCTCCCCAATCCGTCGCAAAGGCTTCTCCCTGGCCTGGCCCT
>CAYTRM010000256.1:0-4292 GCA_964440225.1 uncultured Thermoleophilia bacterium
AGTTCCTGGAGGAGGCCGAGTTGCCGCTGCGCTACGCCGGGTACTCGAGCTGCTTCCGCCGCGAGGCCGGCGCCGCCGGGCGCGACACCCGCGGGATCCTGCGCGTGCACCAGTTCGACAAGGTGGAGATGTTCAGCTTCTGCACGCCGGAGCAGAGCGCGGCCGAGCACCTGCTCATCCTCTCGGCCGAGGAGGAGATCCTGCAGGGCCTCGGCATCCCCTACCGCGTCGTCAACATCGCCGCCGGCGACCTCGGCGCCCCGGCGGCGCAGAAGTTCGACTGCGAGGCGTGGCTCCCCGGTCAGTCGCAGTATCGGGAGCTCACCAGCTGCAGCAACTGCACGGACTACCAGGCGCGCCGCCTCAACACCCGCTTTCGCACCGAGAAGGGCCCGCGCTTCGTGCACACGCTCAACGGCACCGGAGTGGCCGTCGGCCGCACGCTCATCGCGATCATGGAGAACTACCAGCGGGCCGACGGCAGCATCGCCGTGCCGGAGCTGCTGCGCCCGTACTTCGGCAAGGACGTGATCGGAGCCTGACAGGAGAGCCGGGGCGCGCCGCCGAACGAGGCGAGCCGTCAGACGGGGCGCGCCCTCAGGATCGCCTCAGTCTTCCACCGGGATCGCCGGCCCGAAGGAGGCGCCCCCGCCGTTCTCGCGCCAGGGGATGACGAAGCAGCGCACGTCGATGCCCGGGAAGTTGGTCTCGAGGAGCGTCCTGACCCGGCGCAGGTCGCGCTCCAGAAGCTCCTGCTGGTCGAAGCCGAACCCGCCAAGCGCGCGCTCGTAGGCGGTGCACTCCTGGTGCGACACGAGGTAGATGGTGCGCACGTCGTGCGCCTCGACGAGCTCGCGGACGCAGCTCAGGGCGACGCGGCGATCCATGCCGGGGCGCGTGAGGATCAGCGGCCCGCCGGGCACGATGAAGCGGTGCGCCTCGGGTCCGCCGACCTCCTCCTGGAGGGTCGCGAGTGCGGGCGCCACGCGGCCGTCCGAGCAGGAGATGATGAGTACGCTCATGGCGACGGAGTATGGCAGACACCGACCCGCGTGACCACCGCCCGCCGGGCGACGAAGTGGGGTCGGGCGCTCCGGCGCCGGACGCGACTCGAGTCCCGCGGCTCACGCCGCTGTGAGAGTCCCGCGGCGGTTGCTACACTGACGGCTGCCGGAGGGGTGGCCGAGAGGTCGAAGGCAGCGGTCTTGAAAACCGCCAACGGGGCGACTCGTTCGTGGGTTCGAATCCCACCCCCTCCGCCACGGCCCCAGCTCCCTCCGCCGTCGCGGCGGGCGATCGGCCCCGAAGGGCCCGCGCGCCGGCGGCCCCGAAGGGCGTCCGTACGCGGGACGACGCCGGGCAGCGGCCCTGCGGGCCCCGCCCCGGCGTCGCTCCGGATCTTCTGAGACTCAGGCCTCGGTCGTGGCGTCGGCCGGTGTCTCCTCGGCCGGAGGCGTGTAGCTGCTCCACGGGTCGCTGGTGTCGCCGCCCCAGCCGCAGCAGCCGCCGTCACCCTTCAGCATCTTCCAGGCGAAGTAGGCGCCTACACCGGCGAGCATGATGAACACGACGAAGATGATCTTCTTCACTAGAGTCCCTCCTCCCGTTCGTTGAGACCATAGTACCCTATGCCGCGCTCCGTAAGCCCGGCAATACCGCTGGCGCCGTGCCGGGCCTTCCCGTAGGCTCTCGACGCCATGTGGGTCAGCACACACGTCCTCGCCGGTCTCGCCATCGCCGCCGCCCTCGGCGGGCCCTGGTGGCTCATCCTCGTCATCGTGATCCTGGCGCACGTGCTCATGGACCTCGTGCCGCACTGGGACTACACCGTCTCGCGTCACCCCGTCGTGTACGGCTGGTGCGACTTCCTGGCCTCGTTCGCCGCCTTCTGGATCGCCTGGCTGCTGCTCGGCTACCCGTGGTGGATCGCCTTCATGGGCCTGGTCTCGGGCGCGCCGGACTGGGACGTGCTCATCTGGATCGTGCGCGGCGAACGCGGGCGCAAGTACTTCCCGAGCCACTGGGACAGCTTCCCGCACGGCAGATCCGGCCCCGGATGGGGCATCAGCGTCCAGGTGGCGATCATGGTCGTAAGCGTCGCCGTGGTCCTGGCGTTGCGCCCCGGGGCGGCCTGACCTCGACATCCGCATACGGCAGGGATGAGATGGACTCCGAGACCTACCTGGACGACCCGGGCGAGGTTCCGGAGAGCGAGCTGCTCACCGAGGTGGACTGGCCCATCGCCTGAGCGGCGGGCCGGCCGGGCGCGGGCGGCGGCGCCGCGTTACTGCCCGCGCTTCCACAGCTGGAAGATGAGCATCAGCCCGGCTCCGGCGCCCAGGAGCATGACGAGCCCGAGCGTGGTGCTGCCGGTCAGGAAGAAGTAGGCCGCCGCCCCCAGGTCGACGAAGGTGACGATAGCGCCAACGAGCCAGATCTTCACGGTGTACCCCCACGATCAGGATGGACTACGGACGTGCCGGTCATCGTAGCAACTCCAGCGCGACGTGCTCGGCGAACAGCGCCTGGCAGGCGAGGTCGCGCACGTGGATGCGCTCGTCGACGTTGTGGTACCTCGGCGTGACCTCCTCGTACGACTCCACGACGTGCGGCGCGAAGTTGTAGGCCACCGTGTCGGGATACGCGGCGCGGAACCAGTTCGAGTCGGTGAACCCGACGCAGTGGCTGTTGGCCAGCTCGGCGCCGGGAGCGATGCGCTCCAGCACCGCGCGGATCGCGTCGGAGAGCGGCGTCGGGTACGGGGATATCCTGCTCCCCTGATTCTTGAAGCCACCCTTAGTACGCATTCATGATGAGTGCGGAGAAGGAGGTGGCGTTCATGACGGACGTACCAGACGAGGTACAGCGTTGGACGGCGAAGCGCAAGGCGGCGGTGGTGATGAGCATCGTCAAAGGTGAGACCTCGGCGGCGGAGGCAGCCCGCAAGCACGGGCTCACGATCGCCGAGATCGAGCGCTGGAAGGAGCAGTTCTTCGCCGCCGGCGAGAACGCCCTGCGCGCCAAGCCTCGCGATGAGGAGGCCGCCAAGGACGAGCAGATCGAGCGCCTGAAGAAGAAGGTCGGTGAGCTGGTCCTCGACATCGACATCCTGAAGGAGGCGAACAAGGGCCGCCCTTTCGGGCCGGGGACGTGCGACGAGTGAGGCGGGCGTTCCCGCAGGCCTCCGAGCGTCGCGTCTGCCGACTGCTCGACGTCCCGCGCTCCAGCCTGCGCACAGCTGCGACGGAGAAGCGCCTCCGGCGTCCGCTGGATGCCGTCCTGGTGGAGCGCATCCGCGCGCTGATCAAGGAGCACCCGACCTACGGCTACCGCAAGCTCTGGGCGCTGCTCAGGTTTGGAGACGGCCTCGTCGTCAACCTGAAGGCGGTCTACCGCATCCTCAAGGCCAAGCGCTGGTTCGTACACCAGCGCAGCGTGACGCCGCGGCCGAGAGTGCAGGGACGGCGCAGCGTCGCCCCGGTCAGCAACATGCGCTGGGCGATCGACCTCACCCACGTCTACTGCGGCGCCGACGGCTGGGGCCACCTGGCGGCGATCATCGACTGCCACGACCGCGAGATCGTCGGCTGGGAGTTCTCCTTGCGCGGCCGCGCCCGCGAGGCTGAGCGGGCGCTGGAGGCGGCCTGCCTGCACCGCTTCGGCACGCTGCGGCCAGACCGACCGGCGCCGACGATCAGGAGTGACAACGGACTCGTCTTCACCGCCCGTCGCTTCCGCGCCGCCTGCCGCGACTACCGCCTCAGCCAGGAGTTCATCACCCCGTACACGCCGGAGCAGAACGGCATGATCGAGCGCTTCTTCCGCTCGCTCAAGGAGGAGTGCGTCTGGCAGCACAACTTCGCCGGGTACGTCGAAGCACGAGCGGCGGTCGCGGGCTGGATCCGCTGGTACAACGAGCGTCGTCCCCATCAGGCGCTCGGCTACCTGAGCCCGCATCAGTACAGGGCTCAGCAACTACAGGCGGTGGCTTGAGATGAGGGGAGCACTACAGGGATGCGTTGCCGCGGACGACGGGGCCGGCCCACTCGAGCTCCCATTCGGCGTCGATACCGGCCAGCGCCGCGCGCACTTCGGCCGCGACCTCGTGCTCGTCGTGGCCGGCGAGCGTGCGGCAGTCGACGCTGACCTCGACGCGCGTCGGGTAGACGTTCACGGCCAAGCTGTTTGACCGCACGATGGTCGGGGAGAAGGCGAAGCCGTAGAGCGGCTCGATCAGATCGGCGAGCCGCGCATCGCGGCGCGCGAGCTCGGCAAGGGCCGCGCGCGCCGTC
>CAYTRM010000257.1:0-4228 GCA_964440225.1 uncultured Thermoleophilia bacterium
CAGCCGTCCTTGGCCAGGCGTCTCTCGAGGAGGAAGCAGAGCGCGACGTCGTCGCCGGTGAGCTCCACCCGCGAGAACTCGCGCTCCCTGGTGGAGCAGTCCTCCGCCACGGTGGCGAGCTCCGCTTCACCCAGCTCGCCACCTCCCTCGCCGAGGTGGTACAGCAGGCTGCGGTGCGTGACCAGGTCCGGGTAGCGGCGGATCGGCGACGTGAAGTGGAGGTACGCAGGGCTGGCGAGCCCGAAGTGACCGAGGTTCGCCGGCCCGTACCGGGCCTGCTTGAGCGAGCGCAGGATGAGCGTCGACCACGACAGGCGGCCGCGACCCTCCCGGGCGCTCGTCTCCGTGACCGTGCGGCTGAGGCGGCCGAACGCCTCGGCGAGCTTGGCCGCGGGGACGCCGGCGCCGGCGGGGAAGGCGGGAGTGGGCACGCCCAGCTCCTCAAGCTGATCGAGCAACTCGCGGACGCTCGCCGGCTCCGGAGGCTCGTGCACGCGGTAGAGCGTGTGCGCCTTCTTGCGCAGCAGGTACTCGGCGACGGCCTCGTTGGCCGCCAGCATGAACTCCTCGACGAGGGCGTGGGACGGTGTCTCCGGGCGCACGCCGGCCCCGCTGAGAGCGCCGGCGTGGTCGAACGCGTACTCGGGCTCGAACGAGCCGATGGTGAGCGCGCCGCGGGCGAGACGGCGCCGGCGCAGCACCCCGGCGAGCTCCGCCGCGAGCAGCAGGTGCTCGCGGAGCGCCTCGTCGGCGTCGGTCGTGGCATCGGGGGCGTCGCGGGGCGGGACCGGCGACGGGGCAGCCGGCGAAGGAGCGGCGGCGGCCGGCGCGAGGACGGTGTCGGCAAAGCCGTACGTCAGGCGGTGGTCGCTGGTGATGAGCGAGCGGTAGAACTGCGTCGCCGTGCGGCGCCCGGCGGCGTCGAAGACGAACTCCACGGTCAGGCACTTGCGCGGCTGCCGCGGCACGAGACTGCAGAGGTCGCTGCTGAGCGCCGGCGGCAACATGGGCTCGGCGAACAGCGGCAGGTACAGGCTCGAGGTACGGCGCCGCGCCTCGCGATCGATGGCGCCGCCGGCGTCGACGAAGTAGGAGACGTCGGCGATGTGGACGTGGGCGCGATACCCCTTGCCCTCACGCGTGACCGAGATGGCGTCGTCGAAGTCGCGCGCCGTGTCGGGGTCGATGGTGAAGGTGGGCAGCGTAGCGAGATCGCGGCGTCCGGCGTCCGCACGCGAGGCGCGCGACCCCGCCGCGGCCGCCTCCTCGAGCACGTCGGCGGCGAAGCCCTGCCGCACGCCCTTGGCGCAGAGGAGCGCGCGCAGCACGGCGCGCAGGTCGTCCTCGCCACCGAGCACCTCGACGATGCGCCGGCGGTCGCCGTGCACGGGGACGGCGAGCACGAGCTGGTTCAGCCGGGGCGGCTCGCCGCCCTTGGCGACCAGGTAGGAGCGAGTGTCGGCGAAGAGCGGTTCGAGCGACCAGAACTTGCCCCAGCGGGCGACACGGTACGGCAGGGGCGCGGCCGGCGTGGCGGCGCCGCGGGCACGCCGGCCGGGCGCACCGGAGTCCGGCGTGTCGCGTGACGACGAGCGCGGGCGCCGGGGAGCGCTCATCGGGTCAGGCCCGCGCGCCCGGGACGCCGCGGAAGGTGAGCCGCCGGCCGGCCCGCGCGCGCATCAGTCCTGCGCGGCGATGTAGCGCAAGGCGCGCTGCAGCACATCGTCCTGCTTGGTCTTCGGCAGGTCTTTGACGACGATGTCGGGCGTGATGCCCTTCTTGTGGATGTTGGTGCCGTCGGGCGTGTAGTACACCGCGGTCGTCAGCTTGAGCGCGGCGCCGTCGTCGAGCGAGATGATGCTCTGGACGAGACCCTTGCCGAAGGTGGTCGTGCCGATCACCGTCGCGCGGTCGTGGTCCTTGAGCGCGCCGGTGACGATCTCCGAGGCGCTCGCCGAGAAGCCGTTGACCAGCACGACCATCGGCCGCTGGGTCGCGATCGGCCCGGTGGCCTCGAGCTCTTCGCGCGGCGAGTGCAGGCCCTCGGTCGAGGTGACCAGACCCTCCTGGAAGACCCCGGTCACGTCGACCGCCTGGCTGAGCAGGCCGCCGCCGTTGTAACGCAGGTCGAGGATGTACCACTGCGCGCCCTTCTTGGCGAGAGCCTCGACGTCGCGCCGGACGTCGCGTGAGGCATAGCCACCGAATTCGTAGAGCTGGATGTAGCCGACCTTCACGCCTTCGTCGCGGATGAGCCGGTCGCGCGTCTCGGGGATCTCGATGCGCCGGCGGACGACGCTGACCGACTCCACGGCGCCCTTCTCCTTGAAGTCGACCTCCAGCTTCACGCTCGTGCCCTCCTCACCCTTGATGCGGGTGATGCTGGTCTCGATGGCGACGCCCTTGGTGGGCTTGCCGTCGACGCTGACGATCACGTCCCCGGGCCGCAGGCCCGCGGCCTTCGCCGGCGAGCCGTCGAAGACGCCGGTGATGACGAGGCCGTCCTTGGCCTTCTGCAGAGAAGCGCCGATGCCCGAGTACTCGCCGCGCTCCTTCTCCTCGAACTCGCGCGTCTCCTTGGGCGTGAGGTAGACCGTGTAGGGGTCGTCCAGCGACTTGAGCGTGCCGTTGACGCCGGCCTGCGAGAGCTTGTCGACGTCGACCTTCTTGTAGTAGCGCCCCTGGAGTTCCTCGATGATGCGCTCCTGGAGCTCCCCCGCCTGCCTCGCGGTGCTCTCCTGCGAGCGGCTGAGCCGCACGGAGTTCTCACCGTGCAGGTACCAGCCCGAGAAGTAGCCCCCGAGGAACCCGAGGGAGACGAGGAGAACGACGATGATGATCCGAAGGGCGCGCATCATCGGTAGATGGTAGACGGTAGCGGGAGGAGCGGCAAACGGGAGCGGCGCACCTTAGAGGTAACCCATGGGGTCGACGGGGTTGCCGTTGACCCTCACCTCGAAGTGGAGGTGCGGCCCGGTGCTGAGCCCGGTGGAGCCCACGTAGCCGATGGTCTGCCCGCGGGTGACTCGGGCGCCGCTGCCGACGGCGAGGCTCGACTGGTGCGCGTACAGCGTGGAGATCCCGGCGCCGTGGTCGATGATGATGACGTTGCCGTAGCCGCCCATCCAGGTGGCGTAGATCACCTTGCCGGTGTCCGAGGCGCGGATCGGCGTGCCGTACCCGACGCCGATGTCGATACCGGTGTGCATCCGCCGGTAGCCGAGAATGGGGTGGATGCGATACCCGAAGGGCGAGGTCACCGGACCGTTCACCGGCCACATGAGGTCGCCGGTGCCGCCGCCGCCGCCGTAGGAGGAGGTGATCACGCCGGTGAGCGCGGCGCTCTCCGCAAGCAGCTCGTTCTCGCGGCGCTCGAGCAGCTTGAGGTTGTCGTTGACCTCGGCGAGCGTGCTCTTCTTCTGCTTGCGCATGGCCAGCGCCTCGGCCTGGCTCGCCGCCTGGGCGGCGCGCAGGGCGGCGAGCTCGACGCTCTTCCGATCTATCGCGTCCTTCTCAGTCTCCACGGTGTCCCGGGTCGCCTCGAGGCCGCCGACCAGGGCGTTGTTGCCGCCGAGGAGGTCGCGCACGACGTTCATGCGGCTGATGAGGTCTTCGAAGTCGCTCGACTCGAGCACGACGTCCAGATAGTCGAGGTCGTCGGTCTTGTAGGTGATCACGACGCGCACCTCGAAGTTCCGCTGCTCGAGTTCGAGTGTGGCCTGCGCCTCCTCGAGCTCGAGGCGCTTGAGCCGCAGTTCCTCGCGCAGAACGGCGAGCTTCTCGCGCGTGACGGAGAGCTTCTCCTCGACGCCGGATATTCGCTCCCCGAGCGCCGCCAGCTTGTCCTCGATCGCCGTGAGCCTGCCGTCGAGGTCGCCGATCTGATCGTTCAGCGTCGCCTTCTTGCTCTCGGCGGCCTTGATCTTCTCGCGCGCCTCGCGGAGCTTCGCCTGCAGCTCGGCGGCCGTCTCGGCGCGCGCCGGCGCGGCCGCGAGCGCCCCGGCGAGCGTCAGGGCGACGGCCACGAGGACCAGAAGGGCGATGAGCCTGCGCGTTGTGATCATGGCAGTCATAGGAGTTCGGCGTCCGGCGGCGGCGTTCCTGTACGCGGTCTCCGGCCGCCGCTCAGAGGCGCCGCGCACGGCGCCTCACGTCTTGAGGTACCGCCGCAGCGCCACCAGGCTCCCGAACGCGCCGAGCAGGGCGCCGAGGATGGCCAGCGTGGGCA